>JABMPG010000688.1 GCA_013203855.1 bacterium | reverse complement strand
GGTCGATGATGTTCAGGGCCGCCTCGGTGAGTGACACGTTGATGGGCTGGCGATAGTCCCGAACTTGCATCACGCTGTCGGACACGTATTCCATTGTCTGCCGCCAGTCGCCCGGGTAGGCCAGCACCCGCCAGCGGATACGCCGCACCTGGCCTTTCGCCAATTTTGAATCCTCGAGGCCCAGGACGGGTTGAAAAATCGTGGGCTGAACCTGGTCGAACGGGTTGACGAGCGTGAATCCACATTTCGCGTTGGAGGGGCTGGGCCAGACACAGGGCATGTCCTCTGGCTCGGCCAACACACCCCAAGTCAGAGATCCGCCATTCCAGCCAACCTGCACTAGCGCGAAAGGATGAGGCGCCATCGAGCTCGTCACCATTTGTGGCTTCTCAGGCACCCGCTGAAGCTGATAGAGCGGCGGCAGCTGAACAAACTCGACCTCGCCCCGGTCCCACCCACGAAAAGCGCTGTGAACGAGCGAATAACAACCGTCTCGCGGTGCCCTGAAAGAGAAACTTGCTCGCGCCTCCCGACTCTCCGGCTCCAACCGCCACAAGATCGTCGCCCGAAGACTTCCCGTCGTCTCGCAAGTCACCGACACCGTCCATTCGTCAATCTGCCGCGCCTCCCGCGCTACCAGCGGCCAGATCTCCCCCGCAAAGAACGGGTTCGAAGGATGAACCCGATTCCGCAACTGCTGCCCCTGAAACTCAAAACTCTCCCAGTGCTCCCTGGAAACCCAACTCGGGAAATAGCCCATCTGGATGTTCTCGGCAGGCGAATAGAGTAGATACAGCCTCTCTCCCCCCTGCCCGGCCGGTGCCTCTTTCCAGCCCTCGGCCGACTGCAGTTCCGTCCGACGCACGATCCGAGAACCATCCCTCGCATCCGCGTACTTCTGAAAGGTCAGCCGCACCCGCCCGTTGTCGAGAACCGCCACGTCCGAGTGAGCCTCGGGACGAATAGCGGCCACGCCCGCAAAAGGATCGACCGCCTCCATCTCCAGCCGTTCCGGCGACACTCGAAAGGCCGCCATCCGTTTGATGTCCGCTATATCGTTCGGGTCCGTATCCTCCGTCGTGAAGAAGATGGCATCGCAGCGGGCAAAATACTGGGTCGTATCCTCGATTTGAACCAGATGAGTCCCCGATTCCAGTTCGAGCGTCAGCACATTCTGCCACGCGAACCCCGCTTGTCCATGATTGCCCGCCTCCTCTGACGCCGTATCATCGATCACAAGGCGAAAGCGCCGCGCGCCGGGCTGTTGAGCGGGATAGTCCAGTGTGCGGACCCAGATGTTCCAGACGCCGCCTTCTGGCAGATTGACGGCCGTCGCCGCGTTCGCCGTTTCCTGCCCCGAACCCGGAATCACCAAAACCTCTCTGTTCAGGGCCTCCGAGAGGGGAGAAGCCACCCATCCCCCGTGGAACTGAAAACCCTCTGCCTCGATCAGAAATGAAGCAGCCCCGGCGTCGGGCCGGGCGAACATCGTCAGACAGAAAATGGAGAGACTGCACATCAGCAAAGAGACGCGCATCGCACTTTTCCTTTCTTGATCCCGCGTGGCAAACAGCAGGCCTCACGGCGTGATCAGCACAAAGAAATCCCGGTCCGTCTCAGCAAATTCATAGATTGCGCTCCTGCGGATCCACTCCTCATGCGCCAACCGCTTCCCGCTCAAATCATAAACACGGCACTTCAGTTCGCCGTCCGGCAGATTCCCCAGATCGATCCGGAGATCCTTCGGCTGCGGATTTCGATGCAGGCGGCCGCACAGAGGCGAGTCCGACTCGACCTCGTCACTATCCGCGCAGTTGTAGATATAAGCCAGCAGCGTCCGCCGGTCTCGCGAAATCACCCACGTGCAGCGATATGGGGCGGAAACCGAGATCGGGATGGCGCTCTTCAGCGAATCCGGCACGATCCCGCCCTGCGACGACCAAGCCATCTCCTGGTACGACATCCGCGCATCCAGAACCAGAGCGGCGTCCAACGATTTGCTTTCCTCAAGCGTCACGTACCGGCCCGGAATCGGAAGTCGGCTGAAGAAGTGTTCATATTGCTCTAGCAGTTTCCGCCCGCCCTGACGCGCATTGCCTGCGTTCACTATCAGTGCGATCGGGGCTGGCTCGAAGGGCTGTCGCCAGTTCACCTGCCGCCGGATCTCGTTCAGCATCCGATGCTCGTCCTCTGTGTATTGCTCTTCCCAGGTGAGCAGCAGAGGAATCCGATGGACCAGACCAAGGTACAGACTGTCCCGCACCCGGATGCGATACCGTGCCGTCCCCGCCCACGTCGTCTTGAACCCCATGAAATCGGCGTACAGATGTGGACAGGGCCAACTCCCTTCGCCCATGAAGAAATGCCCCATCTGCAGGAACTTGAACTCGATCCCAAGGTCCAGCTCCGGGAAACACTCCTCCCCGATCCAGTAGAGCCGCCCGCCGCTCAGGGGGGGGCTCCACCCCTCGGCATGTTCCAAGGGCAGTTTGCTCAGACGATGAATCGGCTCTCCCAGAAACAGATGATTTCCGTCCTGAGAAGACATGTAATCAAACGTGTCATTGACCCGTTCGGGCCCTGCCTTGATATCGCCCTCCCCCGATGTCGACATGCCGAAGAGAGATGTCTCCTCCCGAAAGAGGGCGGCAAAATCCTTCAGGTAGCCATGGAACATGCGTGTGAAAACCGTTGGTTTGCCAGATCCGTCCCGCGGCTTCTGCCAATCCTCAGCCTGATATCCCGCGTTCGAATAGGCCCGGTATGGCGACGTATAGTCCCCGCCGTAGGGATAGTGCGACAGGGCCTGCAGGAGCGCGAGACCATGCCGCGCCGCCACGCGCAGGACCAAGGCCAACTGCTCGGCCCCGTGAGGCGCGATCCGCCCCCCCGCGTCCAGTTTCTCCCACTGCCCCCAGTGCTGACACAGGTGGAGCACGTTCCAGCCGTTGTTCGCCAGAAAGATGAAACGCTCCTCGAGTTCTCGCTCCGTCAGTGCCTCCCAGTAATGCCAATGTTCCCCGGACGGCGCCGACCGGTCCCATGTCTGCCACTGTTCTTGCCCCTGCACGATATGCTCGTGCGCCAACCCCGCCTCGGCGAAGAAAACCATGCCCTGATACGATCCGCTCAGCGGACCTGTCACCTGGCCATCCCTCACGCACGACTTGCGCGTCGGATCGTAGCCGTAGAATTCCTCCGACGTCACTCGCGGCACCACCCGACTCTTCACCGGCGGCTCGCCATCTTTTTCAAAGACGACACAATGCTCACCGGCCGGAAGGGCCGGAAGGTACCCGCTCCAAACCCCCTTCTCCTCGTCAAGAATCGTGTCGTGATTCCCTACCCTCGCCCGCAGAAGAGCCTCTCCCTTCCGGAGAAGGTTCCCCTCCCGACCCACGATCACCGCCGAAACCAGCAGGCTCGACCGCGCCATCCCCGCCGTACGGATCAGCGGCAGACTCGGCACGATCGCCTCACGGCCCGGCATACACATCCGAAACTGGACGAACCCGGGTTCATCGGGCTCGTCCGTCCAGATCCCAATCACAAAATGAAGTTCCGCGAAATGCAGGTCATAGCCCTTCCGGGCCAACGTATCCGCCAGGTCAAACCTCGCC
>JABMPG010000687.1 GCA_013203855.1 bacterium | reverse complement strand
GCTTGAAGTTGCCCACACTCCTCAGCAATTCATCCGGGGTCAGTTTCGCATTGTAGGTATTGGCCGGCGGAAAATGCGCGAACACCTCGCTGCCGTCAATGCCCCGCCACAGGAACGTGTCGTGCGGAAACTTCGTGTACTGATTCCAGGAGATCTTCGTCGTCAGGAAATAGTCCACGTCGGCGCGTTTGAGTATCTGAGGCAGACTGGCCTGATAGCCGAATGCATCGGCCAGCCAAAGGTGATTGACCTCGACGCCGAACTCACGTTTGAAGAAACGCTTGCCGTACAACACCTGCCGAACGAGCGATTCGCCGGACGGGATATTGCAATCCGCCTCGACCCACATCGCCCCCTGGAGTTCCCACCGCCCCTCGGCGACTTTCGTCTTGATGCGCCGGTACAAGTCCGGGTAGATTTCCTTCATCCAATCATAGATCTGCGGCTGACTCTGTCCGAAGATGTAGTCGGGATAGCGATCCATCAGAGTGAGAGCCGTCGAAAACGTCCGGGCGCCCTTGCGGATCGTTTCGCGGAGGGGCCACAGCCAGATCAGGTCGATATGGGCATGGCCGACCGCGCTGACCGACAGATCCGGGTCGCCGTTCTTCTTCTTCAGTTCGCCGGCCAATTCCTTGCGCGCCGCCTTCACCTCATCCTCGGTGTAGTCATAGAGACAGCTGGCCGCGCGGTGCAGGGCGTAGAAGATCTGGTGGCGACGGGGCGAGTCCTCGGGAAGATTGACCGCCAGCGTATACAGAACATCCCAGTCATAGTAAAGATTGCGCATCTCCGGATTGCAGGCCGCGATTCTGGCCTCTTTGAACCGGCCGTCATTGACCAGATTTCCGAACAGATCGTTGCACCCAGCGTCCGCCCAGACGTCGATTTTCTCCCCCCCTTTCGCCTTCTCCGAAACGAAAACCACCCGTTTGCCCACAGTGTCATGCCAGGCGATCGAACTGCGGTGGGTCAGTCCGCGCGCGGGGTTGCCCTTCTTGTCGAAGACGCACGCCTCCCCTTGAATGTCGATCAGCAGAACCACCGGCCGCCCCTTGCCCGAAGCGGGCACTTTGCCCGTGAAATGAAACCACGCGCAATCCATCTGGTCTCCCCACTTCACTCCAGGGAGGATATCGATGCGTTTGCCTTCAGTCCGCTTCTGGAAAGACAGGGGCTCTGGAGTGCAGAAGGCTTCCACCTTAAGGTCTGCCAGAAGGGAATACATCCTGCCGTGAATCTCCCGGCGGATGTCGTCGAATTCGGTCTGTCGGCGCAAGAACATGTGCGGCATGAAAAGAATCTCTTTCTTTGAAATTGGGGCTTCACGCGTGAATGATCCCGGTAAGGGGAGGCGTCGACGCCATCCGGTCCGACCCCGCCGATCTCTATACTCTTCTCGCGATGGGTACACAAAAGAAAAGAGGGCTTCCGATTTCTCGGAGGCCCTCTTCGATCTAGCGTTAGAACAGATGTGTTACTTCTGGGGCAGGACGGCGTCCTTGATGGCTTTGACCGGGCGAATCTTCAGGACGGTCTTGGCAGCGATCTTGATTTCTTCGCCGGTGGCGGGATTGCGACCCTTGCGGGCTTTGCGCTTCTGGAGAGTGATCTTGCAGATGCCGGGAATCGTGAAGCCCTTCTTGGATTCCTTGTAGGCCAGCTGCGCGAGTTCGTCCATAACGGCGGAGATCTGCTTCTTCGACAGGTCGCTCTTCTCTGCGAGGGTGGTGATAAGCTCGGACTTGGTCATGGGTTTGATGGTCTTGGCCATAGCGCGAGTCCTTTCAAGTGAGATGGTGGCGTAACATCCGCCCGTCCACAAAAACAAGTTGATGAAAGCGCACAAAATGCCCACTCCGCAAGGAAAAACAACATGCCATGTCGATTTTTCCGCCTGTTTATGGGGTTTGAGGCCTATATCGGCGCGGGGCAGGGGCCCCAGACCTGCCAGAGAGCCCGGCAGACACCGTTTTCGTCGCGAAACCCCTGGGGCTTGACAGGTGAGAAAACCGCTAGGACCGGCTGAGTGAGCGAAACGCATAGGACAACCAGGCAAGACCGATTCCGCCGACGGCAAGGTCGGTGGCCAACCGTCCCCCAAAGACCCCTTCCAGCCCCCAGAAACGCCCTCCGAACCAGGAAAGCGGGATCAGAAACACCAGAACACGTATCGCATTGAGCGCGGTCGCGGAAACAGGCCGATGCAGACCAGTGAGGACAAATCCACAGTAGCGATGCACCTCCATCATGCCGTAGCCAAAGGAAATGATGCGAATGTAGGACACGAATGTCCCAGCCACTTTCGGATCGTCCGTGAAGATGGACGCCAGCCAGGGCGCGGCCAAGAAGAACACGACCGTCGACAGTCCACCGTAGGCGAGAGCGAATCCGGTGGCCAACTTCTGAGCCAGGCGGACACGGTCGAGTCGTTCAGCGCCGAAGTTCTGGCTCACAAAAGGCGTCAGCGAAATGCCAAGAGCCATGGGGATGACAAAGGCGAACATCTCAATGCGCCCGGCTGCGCCGCTGGCCGCCACTGCCTCATTGCCGAAAACGCTCAGAATCATCGTGATGACGCTCGCGGAGACCGGCATCAAGATCATACTGAGCACACTCGGCACAGCAAACCCCATTATGTGCCGCAATGACTGGATATAATCGGATAGGCTCCACGCTTGCCATTTCAGAAGACGGTGTCTGCCGTACAGCTGTCGGATCAGCCATACCGTCGAAATCGCCTGTGCAATGACGGTGGCCAGAGCCGCTCCTCGGATTCCCATAGCCGGGCAGCCGAGATAGCCGAAAATCATAATCGGGTCGAGGATCATGTTAAGAACAGTCCCCAGAATCATAAGCAAACTGGCGGACTTGGAGTCTCCGGCTGAGATCAGAATTCCGCAGCCCACCATGGGCAGTGTCATAAACACCGCGCCCGCGAACCAGGTGCGCATATATTCGCCGACGAGAGGCAGCGCGGTTGCGTCAGCGCCCAGACTCTTGAAAATCGGCGTGATAGACACATATCCACCCAGGGAGATGATTGCCGTCACACCCAGTGTGAGAACCATGCCATGCGTCACCAGTCTCGCGGCACGTTCGTGATCCTGACGGCCGATTGCATGGGACATCAGGGCTGTTACCCCGGCCCCAATCCCGCGCGCCACGCAGGTCAGCAACATCACGACCGGGAACGTGAACCCCATCGCCGCCAGCGGCAAAGTGCCCAGGCGCGAGACGAACCACGTGTCCGTCAGGTTGTACGCGTTCATGGCGAACGTACCGGCCAGCATCGGAAAGGCCATCGAGAATAAAGTACGCCCCACACTTCTGTGAACCAGAACAGCCATTCGAATTTCATCCTTTTGTCTTGCCGCGATCCGCGGTCATTCTTCCCGGCCGCCACCAAAGGGCTGAGTCCGCTTTGCCATAGGGATTCAGCTCCTTTTACGGCTCTTCCCACTCGAACGCTCGATCCGTCGACGGGTCTCACGGATACCAGCCAGCGCGTAGGCGGTAAAATGATCGACCATGGCGTCGAGCATTTCTTCTCTGAACACAGGGGCAAGCCCTTCGTGTTCTTCCGCCAGGTGGTGGCGCGTGATGTGCAGCCACGGAGCGACCACGCACACCTCGCACAATTCGACATCGACGTCGGTCGCCTGCGGCCCCAGCAGTTCGCGCAGAATCGCCTGTGTCGCCTTCCGGAGGGGACTGATTGTATCGTCTATGACTTGCCGGAGAAGACCCGTCGGATTCGCCATCTCGTTGCGCATGATACCGAACTCGAAGGCATCTCCCATCATGGCCCGTTGTAAACCCGCACGGATTCTCCCTCGAAGCCTTTGCGCGGCGGGCCGATCCGGGGCGACATCGCCATCGGGGGAGAACCGGGCCAACAGCTGCTGATGCGCGTGCTGCCACGCGAGTTGATAGAGTTTCTCCTTGGTGCCGAAGTGGTAGTTGACCGCAGCTATGTTGGCCTGGGCTTCCTGGCAGATCAGCGCGATTGTCGTCTCGCGATAGCCTTTCTCCGAGAAGAACTGACAAGCTACGTCCAGCACCTTCTCCCGCGTGTCACTAGACTGTGTGTTCAAATCCATCGGGGTCTCTCCAAGCATCAGGGATAGATTCAATCAACCATTTCATGCATTCATTTGAATAGAGGGGAACGAAACTGTCAAGTGTCTTCTCGTCCAGGAAAACAGGAAACGCCGCACAGGTCGAGAGAGACCGTTGCGGACTAGCCCCGGAGGCAAATAGCCGAGCCGAAGTCCTCTTCAATCGTCCCGTTCGGCGCACAGGATCACCTCTTCGCTGCTCTACAGGCCCTCCGGTGGACTGCACCAGGCCCAAACAGAGGCCTTGGAAGAAGATTTCCGTCCTTCGAACAGATAGGCGACACACAGGCCATGGCAGCATGTTCACCCGCGCATCCACCAGGTGGCCGCTTCCGTATCGGAAGCGGTTCTGATCCAAGGCGAATGTGCTCGAGTTTTCCGGAAAAAACTCACTTGACAGGCCCCTCCCGCATGAGTTACTATACCGTCTGGTCGGTACAGTTGTGAGGGAGCGGCCAGCCTTCCCGATCTGATCCCAACAGACTGAGCCACCCATCCGGAGGACCGCCAGATGTCGCGTCCAAGTTCAAAAGAAGCCATTCTCGATGCGGCCGAGGCCGTCGTGATTGAGTCCGGGGCATCCCACATGACATTGGATGCCGTTGCGGAGCGTTCGGGGATCAGCAAGGGGGGGCTCATCTATCACTTCCCGACGAAGGAATCTTTGCTGGAGGGCATGATCGACCGCCTGAGTGAGCAGTTCGAGCATCTTCGGGAGAAGGCAAGAGAGGAACTGCATCAGGATACCCCCAGCGAATTGATGGTGGAGATTCGGATGCTTCAGGGAAAGGCAAGCCAGAACCCCCGCCTCAGCGCGGCGCTGCTTGCGGTCACCGCGAATCAGCCCGAGCTCATCAGCGCCATGCGCCAGAACATGCGGGAACGTTTTTTCGACGTCCTTGTTCCCGAGGAGGACTTCCTGGCGTCCTCAATTCTCTTCTTTGCGGCTGTCGGACTCCATTTCCATGATCTCCTCAGTCTCTCGTTGCTCGACCAGAAGCAGAAAACGAGAGTATATGAGGAACTCCTTCGCCTCGCAGGCGAAAGGCCGAGATCCGATTCGCGCCCGAGCGAACCCAAGGCGTAACAAGAAGCAAATCTGAGAGGGAATCTCTCAGGAGGGCATAGAAATGAGACAGAAATGTGACGCGCTCGTAATCTTTGAAGGCCGCCTCTCCACGGGCGATATCACCATCTCACCCGCCGTTTACCTGTATGCCGACGGCCGGGACGCGGCTCGTCTCATCCAGGAATCCGCGCCCAGATTGCTCGCGAACAATCCCTTCGCCAGCTGCGCGCGATTCATCGGAGAATGCCATGACAGAATTCCGGGAAACCACTATCTCTGGGTTACAAGCCTCTTCAAATCCCAGCTGGTGTCCAGAGACGAACTCTGGGCCTCCCTGCAGGAATTCGGATCGTTCCCCGAGAACGGCCTCTATCTGGTGAGTCTGCCTGACGGCGAGGTATATCACTATTCCTGGGAAGACGCCTCCGCTTCGATTCGGGGTCCAGCTCTTGTGAACACATTTGCGATCCAGGTTCCTGACGGGTCGGGCACAGAAGACCATCCCCCTCGTCGGCCCCCGCAACAGGAAGATCGAAAAGATTTGTGAAGACGTTTGTCCCGATGATTCCTATCGGGAAACACTCCGAGCAAAGGTGGTATCAGTTCGCGTCCGGCCAGGCTCCCCACCCCAAGTAGATCCTTCCGCTTCCAACCCAAGCCGTCGCAGTTCCCCTCCTTTGACGGCGCAATCCTGCCCTCCTCGAACAGAGCTGGCCGGACGTGAAGTAACGAAAAGAATCAATCAGGAGCGGCTCCATTCTGTCGGCTCCGATCACACATCACCCCTGAAGAGAGGTTACACGGCGATGGAATACCCAGTAGGAAAGAAGACAAAAACGCCCGTTCGGGCAAAAGCCTTCACGGCTGTCACAGGTGCACTCTTGACGACCTTACTGGTCTTCTCTTTCGTTCACAGCGGCCAGGCCGGAAGCGAAGGTGCCGATGAGCCCGGACATTCAAAAACTGCCCCCGCGCCCGAGGTGGAAACCGTCACGGTCAGGGAGGAGCGGGTTGTTCTGACAAGCGAGTTGCCCGGCCGCACCTCTCCCTATCTCATGGCGGAGATCAGACCCCAGGTGGGCGGCCTCATCCAGAAGCGCCTCTTTACAGAAGGGGCCGACGTCAGAGAAGGACAAGCGCTTTACGAGATAGACTCCGCGCTTTTTCAGGCAGCCGTTGACAATGCGCAAGCCAACCTGGCCGCCGCGCGCAAAGGGGCCGACCTCGCCCGGGCCGCCATAGAAGTCAGCCAGGCAGGAGTGGAGCAGCAACGCGCCATTCTGGCTCTCGCCCTATCCAACAGCCGACGCTTCACCGAGTTGGCGGAGGACGGCGCCGTTTCGCTATTTGAGCGCGATCAGGCTGTCACGGAAGCCCAAGTCGCCTCGGCAACCCTCCGATCCGCTCTTGCCCACGTGACCAGCAACCGCGCCGCCGTGGAGGCCGCGCAGGCGGCGATCCAGCAAGCGGAAGCGGCCGCGAAAACCACGCGGATCAACCTCGGCTACACACGAATCACCACTCCCATTTCCGGACGCATCGGCAAATCCAACGTGACCGTGGGAGCCCTTGTCACGGCTCACCAGCCTCTCGCTCTTGCCACCGTTCAGCAACTCGACCCCATATATGTCGATGTGCGCCAGTCCAGCGCCGAACTCCTGCGGCTCCGCCACCGCCTCGAAGGCGGCCAGATCGACCAGGACAAGGCGACCACGAGCAAAGTCCAACTCATACTCGAGGACAACACGTCTTATCCGATGGAGGGAACGCTGGAGTTTCGCGACGTGACGGTGGACCAGGCAACCGGCTCGGTGGTTCTCCGGGTTGCTTTCCCCAATCCGCGGGGCATTCTCCTCCCAGGTATGTTCGTAAGAGCGGTCATCCGGGAAGGCATTGATGAAAAGGCCATCCTCATTTCACAACAGGCGGTTTCGAGGGACCCCAGGGGAAATCCTCTCGCCCTCATCGTCGACGCCACCGATACAGTGGAACAACGAACACTCAGCCTGGACCGTGCAATCGGCAATCAGTGGCTTGTCACCTCGGGACTCGCTCCCGGGGATCGGGTGATTGTCGAAGGCAGCCAGAGAGTGCGCCCAGGATCCAGCGTCCGGGTTCTTTCCTATCACGCTGAAACTACAAGCACGTCAAAAACCATTTCCACATCCGATACGGAATCCAGGTAGGGGAATCGCTCATGCTATCAAGGTTTTTTCTCGATCGACCAGTCTTCGCCTGGGTCATTGCCATCATCCTCATGGTCGCGGGCGGTCTGGCCATCTTCCATCTTCCCGTGTCTCAATACCCGCCCATCGCTCCCCCATCGATCGCGATCACCGCCTACTACCCCGGCGCATCGGCGGAAACGGTCGAGAACAGCGTCACCCAGATCATCGAGCAAAAGATGACGGGCTTTGACAAAATGCTCTATCTCTCGGCGAGCAGCGACTCGTCCGGATCATCGCGAGTTGAATTGACCTTCGCCCCCGGAACCGATCCGGATCTCGCCTGGGCCCAAGTCCAGAACAAACTCCAACTCGCTATGGCCAGTCTGCCCGAAGTCGTGCAGAGGTCCGGTGTCAAGGTCTCGAAGTCCACCCGAAACTATCTGCTGCTCGTGGGGCTCATCTCCGAAGATGGCAGTCTGGACGGCGACGACCTGCGTGATTATGCCCAATCAAGCCTGGAAAAAGTGCTGTCCCGAGTGCCCGGAGTCGGAGAGGTGGAACTTTTCGGCGGCCAGTACGCCATGCGCATCTGGCTAAACCCCGACAAACTGACCCAATACCAGATGACGGTGCAGGATGTCATCGCGGCATTGCGATCCTATAACGTGGAAATCTCTGCGGGCCAGTTTGGAGGAATGCCGGCACCCGAAGGCCAGCTTCTCAACGCCGCCATCGTCGTCCAGAGTCTGCTCAAAACACCCGAGGAGTTCGCTTCGATCCCCCTTCGCACCGATCCGGATGGTTCCGTCATCCGCGTCAGCGACATTGGCCGCACCGAACTCGGCGCCGAATCATACGGGGTGCAGACCTACTTTAACGGTTCGCCTTGCGCCATCCTGGCCATCCGTCAGGCTGCCGGCGCGAACGCACTCGACACCGCCGATGCCATTCGGGGCAAGATGGACGAAATGAGCGAATTCTTTCCCGGCGGCATTCAGGTTGTCTACCCCTATGACACGACTCCCTTCGTGCGGGTGGCAATCGAGGAAGTGGTCAAGACACTGTTCGAAGCGATCATCCTCGTCTTCCTGGTGATGTACCTCTTTCTAGGAAATATCCGCGCCACCCTGATCCCTACCATCGCCGTGCCTGTGGTTCTTCTCGGAACCTTCGGCATCCTCGGCCTGTTCGGATTTTCCATCAACATGCTGACGATGTTCGCCATGGTCCTGGCAATCGGCCTCTTGGTGGACGATGCCATTGTCGTCGTCGAAAACGTGGAGCGGATCATGAGCGAGGAGGGCCTATCTCCCCGCGAAGCCACCCGCAAGTCTATGAACGAAATCACCGGAGCCCTGATCGGAATCGGTCTTGTGCTCTCGGCCGTGTTCGGTCCGATGGCATTCTTCTCCGGCTCCACCGGCGTCATCTACCGCCAGTTCTCGGTCACCATCATCGCGTCGATGTTACTTTCGGTGCTCGTGGCGTTGGTCCTGACGCCCGTGTTGTGCGCGTCGTTCCTCAAACCGGTGCGAAAGGGCCACCAACCGGCCGAAGCCGCCATCTGGTTCCTGCGCCCCTTTTTCCGCTGGTTTGACCACGCCTTCTACTGGGCCCGGGACGTCTATATGCGCTTGGTCGGACGTTCTCTTGCCCGAAAGACCCGCTACGCCATCCTGTTCGTCTTGATTGTCGCGGTCATGGCATTCCTTATCCAACGGATGCCCACGGCCTACCTTCCCGACGAGGATCAGGGAATCATGATGGTCCAGGCCATGCTCCCGGCAAGTTCCACCCTTGAACAGACTGAAGAGGTGATGACCGCCGTCAGAGAATACTTCATGACCGAGGAGAAAGAGGCCGTGGAATCGTGCATGACCGCCTCCGGCACCAATTTCTCCGGACGCGGCCAGAACGCTGGCATGGCCTTCATCAAACTCAAGGACTGGGACCTGCGTGAGACCTCGGATCTGAAAGTCAACGCGATCGTTCAGAGAGCCATGGCCCATTTTGCAGATTTCCGAAGCGCGATGGTCTTTGTCTTTGCCCCGCCAGCCGTCATTGAATTGGGAACGGCCCAGGGATTCGATTTCCAACTCATCGACCGCGGCGGCCTCGGACATACCGAACTCATGGCGGCCCGAAACCAACTCCTCGGAATGGCCGGAAAAGATCCGGTGCTTTCCAAGGTCCGGCCCAACGGACTGGAGGACGTCCCCGAGTATCGCGTCGATGTGGACTGGGACAAAGCAGGCACGCTGGGACTGCCGATCTCCTCCATCCACAACACCATCTCCACCGCTTTCGGCAGCGCCTACGTTAACGATTTCATCCAGGGCGGCCGAGTCAAGCGGGTCTTCGTTCAGGCCGACGCTCCCTATCGCATGCTCCCGTCCGACCTGGAGAAACTCTATGTGCGAAATGCCCAAAACAGGATGGTCCCCTTCTCGGCCTTCGCATCCGGCCATTGGACTTCCGGCTCACCCAAACTCGACCGCTTTAACGGATTCCCCTCCATCAATATCCAGGGAGAGGCCGCCCCGGGACGCAGCTCCGGAGAAGCGATGGCTGCCATGGAAGGATTCATCAAGGATCTTCCTCAGGGAACCGGCTTTGACTGGTCCGGACTTTCCTATCAGGAGAAGCAAGCCGGGGCCCAGGCTATCCCGCTTTACGCCTTTTCCATTCTCGTGATCTTCCTCTGCCTGGCCGCACTGTACGAAAGCTGGCCCATCCCCATCTCCATTCTTCTGGCCTTGCCCCTGGGAGCTCTCGGGGGCGTCCTCGGCTCGACCCTCCGAGGCCTGCCCAACGACGTCTACTTCCAGATCGGCCTCCTCACGACCCTGGGTCTCACCACGAAAAACGCCATCCTCATCGTCCAGTTCGCCAAGGTGCGCGTGGAAGAAGGGATGAGCTTGTACGAGGCCACCATTGAAGGCGCCAAGTTGAGGCTCCGGCCCATCGTGATGACCTCACTCGCCTTCGGCTTCGGCGTTCTGCCGCTCGCCTTGGCAAATGGCGCCGGAGCCGGAGCCCAGAGAGCCATCGGAACCGCCGTACTCGGCGGAGTGGTCTCCTCAACGTTCCTGGTGACGATATTCGCCCCGCTCTTTTACGTACTGATCGAGAAGACCCTCGGCAAGAAGGCCAGTCCTCAGACAGTCGCTGAAGCCGAGCCGATTCCATCCGGAGAATGACACGTATGATACGCTCACTTGATAACGCTTTCGTCATCTGCAAGAAGAAACCAAGCGCGGCCCCAATGGCCTTCTTCGGACACATCGCCCTTCTGCTTCTGGTAACCGGATGCGCCATGGGACCCAATTACCAGCGCCCCGCCGAACTCGTCCCCGAGGATTTCCGGACCGCTTCAGCGCTGACGCGCGCCGAAACGACCTCCCTTACGCTGAGCGCCGATATGCCTTGGTGGGAAGTCTTCAAGGATCCCCGACTCCAGTCCCTCATCCAAACCGCTCTCGTGAACAATCAGGACTTGAAGATAGCCACGTCACGAATCGACGAAGCCCGGGCCCTTCTCGGCATCACCTCCTCGGAACTCTATCCGGCATTGGGCGCGACCGGCTCAGTCACACGCTCCCGCACTCCCGCTTCACAGCGGGCGTTGATAGTTCCTCCCACTCCGGCGAATCCGGATGGCGTTTACTCGCCCAGGTACAACACCGCCTATGCCGCCCTGTTGGATCTCTCGTGGGAAGTCGATTTGTGGGGACGCGTCCGGCGAAGCCGGGAATCGGCCCGGGCGGAGCTCCTTGCCACCGCGGAAGCGCGCGATACGATCGTTTCCTTTCTCGTGACCGAAGTCGCGCGCTCCTACTTCGCCCTCCTGGAACTGGATCGCGAAGTGGAGATCACGTCGGCCACTCTCCAATCCCGTGAGAGAATTCTCTACCTGAGAGAGCGGCGACGAGAGCAGGGACTGGCGTCCGACCTGGAAGTAAGGCGTTTCCAGGCTGAAGTTTCAGGCGTCCGGGCCTCGCTGGCAGTACTCGAGCAGCAGGTGTTCCAGACCGAAAACGCGCTAAGCGCCCTCTTGGGCGAGCCCCCCCAAAGCATCCGACGCGGCCTCCCCTTTCAGGAGCAGCCCCGCATCCCCACTGTGCCGGTCGGTCTGCCGGCAGACCTCCTCGAACGACGCCCCGACCTGAGGGCCGCCGAGCAACAGCTCGTCGCCGCCACCGCCCGAATTGGCGCGGCCAAAGCCGCTTTCTTTCCCCGGATCGCCTTGACCGCGAGCTACGGGTATCGAAGCACGGAACTGAAACGGCTGATCGAATCCAACAGTCCGGGCTGGCTGATTACCGGGGCAGCAGCTCAGCCTCTCTTTGAGGGCGGTCGAAACTGGTTCAACTACAAGGCCACCCAGGCCCGGCGTGAACAAGCCGTCCAGAATTACCGCAAGACCATTCTCCAGGCGCTGCGCGAGGTTTCGGATGCCCTGATCGCCCGCAAGCAAACCGCCCTCGAACGCGAACAACGCGCCGAACAGGTCGCCGCACTCCAGGATTCCGTTCGACTGTCAGAACGCCGGTATGATGCGGGACAGTCCAGTTACCTTGAACTGCTCGACGCTCAACAGCAGCTTCTCGCGGCCGAACTCCTCTGGGAACGTGCCCGGCTCAACGAACTCCTCGCTTCGGTCCTCCTCTACAAAGCGCTCGGAGGCGGGGTGCAGACATCCACCCCATCCGCCGAGCCGCTCTGACGCAAGCGGCTATCTCACCTTAGACGGGGAATGCCCAAACTGGCGTTTGAAGGCCTTACTGAAATGGAAAGGGCTTGAAAAACCAAGACGCGCCGCGACCTCGCCCACACTGTAAAGCCCCTGCCGAAGAAACTCCCCCGCCATCGACAGGCGAAGTTCATCGTAAAACTGCTTTGGTTTCCGACCGGTTTCTCCAAAGAAAACCTGCCGGAAACGGCGCTCGCTGAGATGAGTGAACGCTGCCATTTCGTGCACCGTCCAGGGAGGCGAAAGCCTCCCGTGCATCTCGTCGATCACACGCAGGATACTCTCCCGATGCGGCGTCGTGCGTCGCTTGCCTTCCCACGCGGCCAACCAGCGATAGAGAGCCGCCGCGAACAGCGCCGAAGCGGCCCCGCGATACAAAGGGGGCTCGCGTCGAAGATCCATGAACATCTCGCTCATATCGGCCTCGTCCCGGTCGCTGTCCGGAATATCCATGACACGGTCCAGCGGGAAAGGGGCAACACCGCCGAGAGCAAACTCGAACCACCAGAACCGCCACCTATCCTCCGCAGTATGATAGCGCCGGATACGGCCAAGTCCCGTGATAAAAAGAGTCCGCGCCGGAATCTCGAGCACGCCCCCCCGCTCAAGATACACGCGTCCCCTTCCACCCTTTGTACGTATGGCGACAAGGCTCTTGTCAGACCGCAGTCCCGCCCCCGCCGAAGCGCCAGAGACCGGCCCCTTTCTCACGTCATACGATCGGTCCGCATCCACATCCCAGATGATGCGAAGGGCAAGACCACACGACGCCTCCGGGATTGACGCCCGCGAAAAATCCTGGATCATCGGAGCAACCTCCCACACAAGTTTCCGAATTATATATGCCAAACTTCGTTGCTGTCTATCGCCATTCCCATCGCAACTGCCCGAGAGCCGACGGACCGAGGCGAGAGCGGCCTCCCTTCCGCCCACCCGCCACATCGGACAACTCCGAGCCCAAGGCGGCCCTGGCTTCGCATTGAGGGTGCGACGCGCAGGGGAAATCAGTGGATCACCTTCGTGCATCCTTGACAACCTCCACGGGCTCTGCCAGATTCGCGCATGCCGGTCTTGTGCGAGCAATTGCACACGCGAGACGAAATCCTCTCGGCCCAGCGGGGCGGATGCTCGAATCTGACCTTCAACCCCGCCAACCACGGAACTTGGCTCGCGTTGGATATCTCATAGGGACTGTGGAGTTGCCCGAATGTCCTTTGAACCCGACGACCATTTACAGGGCAAACACAATGGAATGCGGGCGGGCGACCAGGTAAAGATCGAAATCCGTCACGCGGATGGCCAACCCTATCGCCGGTGGCCGAGGGTAGTGAAAGAGATAAGCGAGGAGATCGTCGTTGTCCAAACTCCTCTCGGCAGCTGGATCGATAACGTGGGCGGGAACGGATGGAGGCTACCTTGGCATGTGCGACGATATCTGTGGTTCGACCGGGAATATCATGTCATGCAAATGTATGGGGCGGACGGAACCTTGGAGCAGTTGCACGGGGATGTCGGAAGCCCGGCGAAGATAGATGGTTCGACCATCACCTTCATCGACTGTGAACTCGACATCGTGTGGAAACCGGGGGAGCAGGTCCAGATAGCCGACCAGGATGAGTTTGCGGAAGCCGCTGCAACCTATGCCTATTCGCCAGAGTTTCAGGAGCAGTGTTGGAAGATTGCGGAACACCTGAAGCAAATCCTGATGCCATGGGAACCAAAGTGGATGTCCCCAAAAGGAACGCCATGAACCACGAAGAAGTCGGACGCTACTGGAACGAGAACGCCGAGGCTTGGACACAGCTAGCCCGGGCGGGGTACGATTTATATCGGGACCAGCTCAACACGCCCGGTTTTCTCGCCATGTTGCCCGACATACAAGGCCTCTCCGGAATCGACATCGGTTGTGGCGAAGGCCACAACACCCGCCTGATCGCCGGGTTAGGGGCGCGGATCGTCGGGATCGACATCGCCGAGGTTTTCATCGGCCATGCGAGTGAGATGGAAGAACGGAAGCCGCTGGGGATCGAGTATCGTGTGGCGAGCGCCGTGGAACTTCCGTTTCCCGACAGTCACTTCGACTTCGCCACCGCTACCATGAGCCTGATGGACATCCCTGAGACGGATCTCGCCGTAGCTGAGGCCTTCCGCGTGGTCAAGCCGGGCGGGTTTTTGCAGTTCTCGATCCTCCATCCCTGTCTCGATACGCCCCACCGCCTCAACCTCCGCAACGAACAGGGAGTAACCTACGCCTACGAGGTCGGCGGTTACTTTCAAGATCGCAACGGTGAGATCGCCGAGTGGATTTTCACATCAACTCCCGAAGAGACGAGAAGCCGATTCCCGAAGTTCCAAATTCCCGTCTTCACCCGCACGCTCAGCCAATGGTTCAATCTCCTGATCGACACCGGCTTCGTGATTGAACGGGTGGAGGAGCCCCGGCCCTCGGACGAAACAGTGCGGGCGTGTCCCCATGTCCAGGACGCGCAGGTCATGCCGTTCTGCCTGCACATCCGGGTGCGCAAGCCTGACAGAAACTTGCGGGTCATCACTCACTGATAGATCTTGTAGATATCGATGTCCTGGTAATAGTGCTTGAGGACCGTGAGATAGTCTTTGCCCTTCAGGATCAGGCTGATCGCTCCCAGTTGGCAGAGACCCACGCCGTGGCCCTCTCCCGCCCCCTTCAGCGTGACACGGATCAGATGATGGTTAGCGTCGAACTCGCGCTCCAGCGTGAAGAACGGACTGGGCAAGCCACCAAGGGCCGAACGGACGGTCATTTCGTCGGCGAGGCTGAGTGTGCCGCGAGGCACGGTATCGACAAGCACCTTCGTGATCAGGCCCGAGCGGGTGCGCCGGGCGATGCGGATGTTGGTCACCTTGTCGATATTCTGATAGTGGCGACTGAGATGATCGCGAAGATCGGCCGCCGAATACGTCCGGGACCAGCGAAAAGATCCTTTCGCATACTCGGGCAGCCCAGGATTCAGATCCGGGTTGCACAGCACCTCGGGACGCGTATTGACCCATTTTTCCGCCGTCTCGTAATGGCTAAAATCCGGCTCTAGCCGCCCCTCAAGATCGTCGATTCGCCCCCGAAGGTACGGACTCGGAACGGATTGCCACGCATCCTCCGAGTTGGCCGTCACTCCACCGCAGCACAGGGAATAGACCGCGTTAATCACGATGTCCTCATGAACGCAGACCTGGCCCCACGTGGCATCCACGGCAGCGTTGCATATCGGATCCTCCGCCAGGGCTCCCTCGTAAGTCTGACAGTGGGAACTGGCGCACAGGTCGTAGTGCCAGGTGGAGTGCAGATTCCGGCGCAATTTGGCGATCGCCACCGAACGCGAGATGACAGCCTGCACCTTCTTCATCTCGAAGGGAACGGAGTTGCCGATCTCAGGAGGCACAACGCCGTACAGGTAGTCTTCGATGAACACGCGGTTCACAAGCGTCAACTGACCCTTCTTGTTTCCCCAGACCTCCAGAATGCCATGATAGGCGGGATCCTCCTGCCAGAATGCGGGCATGGCCCATTTTGAGCGGTCTCCTTCCACGCTGCCGCCCCGCAAGAGATCCCCCAGATCGTTGCAGCGCACGCCCATGTAGGCCGTACTCTCAGCCAGAGTCTTGCCGAAGGCGTCCTGTACCCGGATTTTCGTGGTGGAGCGACCGGGCAGAGCGCGGAAAAGACTCGCCCGGTAGTATCGTCCGATCCGCGCGTTGTCGGCCACCGCATCCTTGTATGAATCATACGGCCCCGCGACCACCGCCAAAGGCAAGGGCGAAGGCATCTTGCCGTTAGGCAGAGGCGCGCGGTCCAGCCGCGGATCGGGCATAAGATGAAGTGAAACGTCCAGCTTGCCTCGCGCCTGGGCCAGAAACGCCTCGGCTTGCTGCCTTTGAGAATCCCGAAAAGACTTCAATTCATAATAATACACATGGGGCATGGGCGCCGGATCGAGACAGGTGAAAAGCAAGGGAAGCTCGGCGGGGCCCCGGTAGAGAACCCGCCCATCCTGATCGTGCAGGAGAAAACCCCGGTCGGGGACCACGCGAAGCGCTTTGGAATCCTCGACAATCCCGATGCGCAGAAAATACTGACGTTCCTGAAGATTTCGGAAATCGGTGGAAAGGGCCAGATCCGGCTGATCGGCGTGACTTTTCCCGCCCTGACACGCAAGAATCAGCGCCATGCCCAAGCACAGGCAAAGTCCACGGCGCCAGTTCAGTCGGGACAGGAAAAAAGAAAACAGGCCACGGGTCATTCTCTGGGACTACCTGACAGGATAGTTCGGGTCGCTTCGGAAATCACGGGGCAATCTCTCACAAGACCTCATTTCGTACAGTAGTCACCCGGATCTCGTCCCGCTCGGTGACGGGCGCCCCGGGGGCAGGATATTGCGCCTGAATCAGTCCATTGTCTTTCCCCGGCAGGGGCCTCTCATCCTGTGCTGATATCCGAAGATTCAACTCCAGAAGCGCACCCTCCGCTTCCGACACGGTCAGATCCAGCAGCGACGGCATCATCTTCGCAACTGCGGGGGGACCGGTGCTCACCAGCAGGTCTACCTCGGTCTGGCGCTCCACCACCGCGTTGGGCGGCGGACTCTGGGCGATTACGAAGCCCTCGCGCGCTTCACTGCTCGGCAGGTGACTCACGTCTCCTTCGTTCAGATCGGCTTCCCGGAGAGAGATCCCCGCTTTGCTCAGTTCGCTGCCCCTCACATCCGGGCAGGGAATCAGAGTCGTGCCTTTGCTCACCCTCACCCTCACCACGGTGCCCGTCTTCACATAGTTCCCCGGCTGAGGCGTCTGCATCACGATCTCGCCCTCCGCCACCAGATCGCTGTAGTCAAAGCCTTCGATCTTGACCGAAAGATCCACCCCATCGTCCCAGAGATAGCGCGCCGCATCCTCGACCTTCTTCCCCATCACGTTCGGAACCAGAACCTCCTGCCCTTGGACGTACCTCTTCACGATCAGAAAGCTCACGCTTCCTGTCAGCGCGAAGATCACCCCGGTCAGAAGAATCACGGCCACGGTCTGGCCAAAAAAGTAGAAAAAACGACGGAACAGACCGCGCAGAAAACCGGGCCGCGCGACGTCAAGATGGGAAGGGCTGGCGTTGCGTTTGAACACGAAAGACAGGATCCGCCCGGATTCTTACCGGGTCCGAAAGCGCTCGGGATAGGAGATGAACAACCGGAACAGCAGACCCTGAGGCCGATTGTAGGCAGAAGACAGGGTCTGGTCGAAATAATTGGCCATTTCTTCCGATTCGGGCATGGCGCTCATATTCAGCCACTGCCGCGTCAGAAGCCACATGACTTGCCGCCACCCCGCCTGATTGAGAAGATGCAGCATCTCTTTCTCGGAATCCGCCCAGCCCAGACCGATATGGCCCGGTTCGAGACCGGCCACGGCCCGGCCGTACTTCTCATTGCCCGCCAGACCATCGCCGTTCTGCCGTTCCAGCCCACGCACCACGTCCTTGACCTGATTCGCATCCTTCGAAAGAATCAAGAAGTTCCCCGCAGCGGCGAAACTCAGGTCCGTCCGTTGCGCCTGAGTCATCTCGGCTGGTCCACCCGTGGATTCGACCCGATACACCTCGAAGCCCTGGAATGAATCCGACAGCACTTGGAACGGCAAGCCGGTGATCTCCCGCAGGCCGTCGATGGTCCTCGCCAGTTTTTCGGCAAAACCCGCCTCTTGCTTGAGACCCAGCAGAAAAACGTTGGCCAAATCATCCTGCCCGCCCCCGTTCCCCGCCGGATAGGTGTACCAGGCAACCTCATTGCCCAGGGCCGTCACCAACTCGCGCTCGACGTCCACGCCCGTCTTCGTGGCAAGGTCCTGAAAGAACCGCTCAACGCCGCTCGGCTCACCGGAGGCGCCCGGATCACCCACCGCCGCTATCAGCAACCGATAGACCTTCTGTAGATCCAGCAGCAACGCGGAGAAACTGACGCTATCGGCCGGAGCGCGCCTCTCGCTGCGAAAACCACCCCGACTCTCCTGAGCCAACACTCCCGCCAAGCCTTGGGGGGATGGCATCGTGAAAACGCCGATCTCGGACCGGAGCCCATCAGGCGCGAACCGAAGCCCCAGAACGGCTGAGAGGATCTCTTCCATTTTCAAGACCGCGTTGTCCGCCAGTCCGGCCTCCAGATCGGGCCGCTCCTTCTGTTTTTCAACCCAGCGCTGCACATTCGCATAAGCCAGAACATCCGGCGTCTCTGCGACCAGTCCGAGGGCACGGCGGAAATTCGAAGTCCCCGCCAGACCACTTTGGCCTGAACCCGAACTCTTCGCCCCCAGATAATTCGAGATAATCTTCTTCATAAACGCCCGCTGCCCCTCCAGAAACACGCAGAGGTCGTCGACGAAGGCATACTCATAGTAGTATTGGGTCATGCCAAGGTGGGCATCGGCGTCGGGCGGCAACAGGCTGCGGTCGAAACCCTCGGGCTCTCTCCAAAAAACCGTGGTATAGATCCGGACACCACGAAAGTCCTCGGTGCTCCGCTGAGCGTCGCGGGGCAAATCGTTCAGATAGGTCTTCTCGATAAGGGCGCGCGCCTTGTCGCTGTCCTGGCCCATTC
>JABMPG010000686.1 GCA_013203855.1 bacterium | reverse complement strand
CGGCAACGATGCGTCTGCCGAGTGAGGCAGAGTGGGAGTATGCGTGCCGTGCGGGAACGACAACGCGTTTCTATTGGGGTAACGACCCCTCCTACACCGAGATGGGTGACTACGGTTGGTTTATCTCGAACCGGAACGGGAGCTATGCCCACGTCGTCGGTCGGAAGTTGCCCAACGCTTGGGGATTGTGTGACATGAGCGGGAATGTATGGGAGTGGTGTCAGGATGACTCGCATTCCAGTTACACGGGCGCGCCGACGGACGGTTCGGCCGAGGGAGATGGCTCGGGCTCATACCGGGTTAATCGGAGCGGCAGCTGGGGGAGCTATGCCGGGCACAGCCGCTCAGCGTATCGCGACTACCATGGCCCGACGTACGTGCACGCCTATGACGGATTCCGGCTGGCCGCTGACCGTTAGAGTTGGGATCGTGACGGCACTGTCTCGCGAAGGAGCGAGGCGGACGCATGGGAGCGGAATCGAAATACACTGAAGAGAGAAACTAACCTATGAACCGCACACCTTTGATATGGGCAGTACTGATCGGTGCTAGCGTGGTCTCCCACTCTTGGGCAATTGCCGCCAGCGGGTCAGGTGTATCTCCCGTGTTCGTTCTGAATACTTGCAGTGGCAGTGGTTCAGGTTCATCTCCTGCCTTTTTGTTGGATACGCGCATCCCGGCAGTTCTCCAAGGCATGGTGACGGGGCAGACCGAAATGGGGGACAGTCTGGGGCCGGTCACTGGTGCCAGTGTCAGACTCTTGGGAATCGGCTCGAGAACAACTGACAATAGCGGCGAGTTCAGTTTCGAGTCAATAACGGCTGGGGCATATACGCTGGAAGTGAGTGCTTGGGGGTATTACAGCACAAGCCACACATTGACCTTCGCCGCCGGTGAGATGAAAAACGAGTCCGTCACACTGATTTGGGCGACGGGTGAGGCGACGAAAATGGTCGATGGATACGGTCCGGATGCCGGGTATTCTCACGAACAACATATTCGGGCATTGGCTGACGTGAACGGTGACGGAATGGATGACATCGTGGCTTTCGGTAACCCAGGTGTTCAGGTTGCCACCTCGACGGGCAATGGGTTCCAGCACGGCGGGTGGTGGGATCGTCTGATGTCCTACGACAACGCTTGGCGCGTGGAGAAGCACCCGCGTTTGGCGGCCGATATGAATGGCGATGGAATGGCGGACATCGTGGGTTTCGGAGACCGGGGTGTTTTCATCGGGTTCTCGAATGGTTCTGGTTTCTCTGCTCCAGAACAGAGGATCTCAGGATTCGGTTACCGCGACGGCTGGCGCGTCCGTGACGAAGAGACCTCGGGCACGTACGACCTCGACGAGATCTGGACAGCCGCGGAGCAATTCTGTCTCGCTCAACAGTTTCCGGGACAGTATGTCGAACACCCGCGTATGGCGGTGGACATCAACGGGGACGGATCTTTGGATATTGCGGGATTTGGACCCCAAGGTGTCACCGTCGCTCTCAACAATGGAGATGGCACGTTCGATGACACTTCGGTCTGGTTCGCGGGCTGGTACGAGGCTGACGGATGGCGAGCCTCGGAACACGTGCGGACTTTCGCCGACCTGAATGGGGATGGTTTCCTGGACATCGTGGGTATTGGTCAGCGTAAGGTGGCGATCTGTCTCTGTGAGGATACGGACAGCGATGGGTTCGGCGACGCTTACCTGACACCGCAGGGCTGGAAGGGCGATTTCAGCGCGGATATGGCTTGGCGCGTCGCCCTCCATCCCCGAATGACCGCGAGCGTGAATGGCGATAGCATGGCGGACCTCGTGTGCTTCGGGGACAAGGGAGTCCTGGTTTCGCTTTGTGACGGCAGCGATTTCCTCGCGCCGGAGCAATGGCTCAAGAACCAGTTCTGCCGAAGCGAAGGATGGAGCAGTCCCGCCGATTTTCCACGAGGGATGGTGGACTTGGACTTGGACGGTGACGATGACATTCTCGGCGTAGGAACAGATGGTGTCTATGTCACGCTGGGGGTGGATAATACCGGCGATGGACATGCCGACAGTTTCACCGCGCCCCAGATGTGGGTTAATTCCTTCGGCGTGTCTAGCGACCCGCCATGGGATCCGACCCGGCATCTTCGTCTTGTGGGCGACGTGGATGGTGATGGCATTCCGGAAATTGTCGGATTCTATGACGATGGGGTGTACGTCTACTGAGGAGAATCAAAAGCCCACAGGACCAGTGGCTTCTCCTGACCTGGGGGGACCAAGGTGCAGCTGTCTCTCGGGCTCATACTTTGGCAACGACACTGGTGGTATCTCATCCTGAAGAGATAGAACCTGTTGGGATGGGCGTTATCAAGAAGTGGGGAGTGGGACGTATTTCGGAGTATCATTGCTGAAGACATTTCGACCCACCCCGACAGACTGTGGGCGAGAAGGTTTGGTCGGTGCCCCGCGTGAGTCTCCAGGGACAGGCCAAAATGGCAAACTCGATGCAGTGAGAGGGACAACTGTACCGGCCAAGTTGTGGGAACAGTGGGCTGACAAAAGGTGCCGGGGAATGGGGCGAAAACTGGGATTTCGGACCGTACCGATAGAGTTCCGCGAGGCGAGGGCTCTGAATGATCTGGTCTTGGGGGCGGCTCCGACTAGAGCCCGTTTCAAAACCCATATAGGATTCTTTTTCTACTAGATTTTGGACATTAGTGGACAATATGTATGAGCCGGAGGTGCAAACCAATGGCTCGACAGGAACCCTTTCTCACGGATGCACAATGGAATCGAATCTCCGCCCAACTTCCGCCCAGACCGCCTCGCCCGCAAGGGGGACGGCCGCCCCCGTTCGCCAAGATCATTTCAATCGAGCCCGCAAAAACGATCCTCCCGTCGAGTGCATTATTCTTGCTGATCGAACCGGGCGGCATTACTCTCTAATCAACGTAGCCTGAGATGGCTAGAGTCTTACCATTATCCCTTTCCCTTGAGAACCCGCTTGATATGAAAATCAACCGGCGGGTCTTTTACCGGAGTCGAACTCTCGAAAAACTGTTCAGCGTCGTCATAATTGTTGATAATCGCCAGAAGGAGTCTATCGTCTTGCCATACCCAATCTCTCCCTGCAAACGATTCGGCAAAGGTGAATCGACGACCTCGAAGATGTGTAAAATACTGGCCGATTTGACTGGGATGCCACGGACCTTGATTTTTCTCCTTTCCACTATTTGATTCGATCCAATAAGCGTTGTCATTATCATAGGGCTTGAAGAGAATGGAATCCTGATTCCATTTCTTCCCCAAACGACACATCTCTCCTTTGAATCGTTCCTTCCCCTCATTTCCCTCTTCGGATTTTGGTCCTATGGCAATGATGGATATTTCCGGGCGACTAATTTCCCCGGCACCTTCCTCGCTCATACCACGCACTTCCACAAAGGCATACCCCAACTTACGGATGTCAACTTTAAGAGCATCATTTCGTCTCTTGTTGATGGGGGATTGTCCACCAGAAGCAAGCTTACTCGGACGGCGAGAACCATCTTCTCGCTCTTGATCCGTCTGTTCGGGAGCCGGAAATCCACCGAAACCAAGCATAATTTTCTTCTTCACCTTCACAAAATTACTATATTGATCCCGAGATGCGGACAAAATCGCCACGTTTCGGTTCTGAAAATGTTGCCAGATGCGCCCCAGAGAAGATTCTATGAAGATGTGACGATAGACCGCCTTAAATTCTTCATAGGTTTCCTTCGGCACTTCATTAGTCCAGAGAAAATTCTTGAAGCTCCGTAACTTGGGATCGTTCTTACGCATCTCAACCAACATAGGATGATTAGAAGGAATGTTTTCGATGTCGCCCTCTTCGGGAAGATCGTCAGAACTCTCTCCGAGAACCGATGCGTCATCAGCAAGAAGTTGCTTCAAATCACTCATGAGAAAGGTGCCATTCTGATTCGTCGCCAGATTCTCCAAAATGATTCTGTGGCAACGAGGATATGCCGCCTGCGGATTTTTATCGCTACATGTCAAGACGATAGCCCAGAGGAAATTCTTAACCTTATAGTTTGACGACCAGAACTGAGCAACGACAAACGTGTTAGAACCATCAGATGCCCGCATCCGAATAAGACCATCCTTACAGATAAGGAGGCGAACCTCGTCAACAGACTTCTGCGGGGGAACCATCTTCTTGATTTTCTTGAACGTCACATCCGAAAGACCTATATCTTTCGCCTTGAATTCGTTGAAGAGCTCGGTTTCATGATGCCCAACATCGATCCACTTTTCCGTTCGAGAGTTCAACCAGATTCCTCTTCCCATATGTGCCATCGGTCCATCTCCGTTTCTATTACTGATTCCGCTTATTTCCAATAGCATCCCCAAAAGCAACGCTCATAGGAAGCAGTTTCTTAATTGGCAAATTGATTTCGAGGCAGTTTATTCGCATCTCTGGATCAACCAGAATAGCCGTCAAAAATCGATGATGGCCATCGATTAAATAGTTGTCCTTGGAAATGATAAACATGGACTGTTGAGAAATGAATTTAACCGACGCTTCGAGGCCATGTTCAGCGGTCCCCCCGAAGGACTTGTCGAAATAAATCTGCTTCTGAATCGGGATAAGGTCTTTGACTTTGCGATGAACGAGACTCACTTGTACCTTGTCATCATTCTTATCCCCATCCTTGAGTCCCCGTTCGAGAAACGCCTTAGCAGCGAATCCACCAAGACCTTCGGGAAAGGGGTTCTTGGGATTGGTATCTTTGGCAAAAGGTTTTTCAAGATCAATCTTTCCGTTCTTGAGACGTGTCTGAAGGTGCCGAACATCCGAAGTTTGAATCACCGGCATTTCACGCCGTTTGGTCCACCCCCCGTATATGACGGACACTTGGGGATACTTTGTGAGATACGGCGCGAGGAAGCGCATCAGCCTCTGAAAGGAAGATTCATTCAGGAGCGATTGGATCTGCGGATGGTAGAGTGCGGATACTGATAGGTCCGTTCCTGTACACCGAGTATCGAAAGGTTCTGTATCCGAGAGCAGGAACTCACCGAGTCTCTCCCCAAAGCCATGAATGGTAATTTGCTGAATAACGCCATCCCTGCGAAGCCGGGAGTTCCACGTGATATGTCCGCCAAGGGCAAATGCTCGGAATCGCCCTTGACCGGCCGCACCATGCAGAAGCCGAGCCTCTCTCCTAGTGCACTGGGCACTGCGTTTCCAGGATCCTCCCAATCCCTTGAACGCAGGGAAGGCATCTTCTCGGCTGATCCCGTCCCCGTTATCCGATACCACGACGGATTTTAAGGTCTTCCCGACACCTGTTTCAAAAGCCACGTCTACTCGGCTGGCGTCAGCGTCCAAGGAATTCCAGACTAGTTCTACGACTGCATCGATTGGGTGCTTAGCACTGGAGAGTGTCCGAAGGTGACCAGGTTTGACCTCAACAGTAATAGTGTCAGTCATGGCAACCTTCCAAGGGACGATAGACCTGGGCCACTGCGGTCAATTGAACGAGAATTAGACGTTAAGCCGAAAAGGGCGGCATCTCCCGTCCCGCTACGGTAACCATTTCAGTCGATAGTACGCCATCCGCTTTGTTGCCCCATATACTTTACGCGCTCGAACGCAGACTCTCAACCCGCATCGGCTCGCTGAAAAGCGGACCGACGAGAGTACAGCCCTCATGGATCTGGGTTTTCGCGTCAGTCATGGCTCGCCTGGAAGGAATCTCCCTTCGGGGAACGTCCCCGCCCTGTGGACGGGATACCGGTCCCTCGTCCTTTCGGAGCTTCGAAACCCACATAATCCTGGTCCTGAATGAGGCAACGAAACCGCCTATTGACCGTGCCGTCTATCAATCGACGTACCGGTAGTGACAGGGCAAGGTTAGTCGATACTGGACTACGTTGTCAACCCCGTGGCGGGGGTTTTGAGGGCGAAGAGATACCTCCTCCAGAATGAGACATAGAACGAAGCCGATATGCTGCCTTATTCCATGGGCAGAGTCTGAGCCCCTGTGCACGGGACAATCCTCCATTCGATGCCGGTTACCTTTCGCAGGAGCCTGGCTTTCTCGTTGGCACGATTAATCTCACAGTCCGGTTCATAGCCCGCCTCAGATCGCACTTGGATGAGGCTGCCAGAGACAGCGATATCCGCCACCTTCTGAGAAAGACGACGGTCCAGCCCATCGGCCACACGGAGGATACCTGAAAGAATCAGCAGGTCCTCTGGTATCTCCCCTTGAGTCCAAAGACTCGCGATGCGGTCATCGACCAAACCGAGAGGGTCCTCCTCGCTGGCTCCATCAATACCATGCAGGGCTGCCACAGTGGCCACCTGGGATGCGTCCATGAGCCCGGTGCCATCAAAGGAAAGATCAGATCTCTCACTCAGTTCAAGGATGGCACGACCCGATCTCCTGGCATGGCCCCGAGGTGGACTGGGAAGATCAACCCCGATGTCATGCAACATGGAAGCAGCCCAAAGCACTGACCTGTATCGCGGAGGTAGAGATTTGGCTATGTCCAGCTGGTCATACAGGCGTAGGGCAAGGTAAGTCACATGGCGAAAATGTGTTGAACCCCGTCCATCGCTATATTGCTGCATGACCTGCTCCACGCTTTTGCGCAAGGCGGGTAAGTCCATCTCTCGGGTGAGGTAGTCGATCACCGCGCCAGTTCGACCGACTCCCGCGGAGCAGTGCACCAACAGAGGCAGATCAGCCGCGAGGAAATCCGACGCGATGCGTTCAAGCATCTCCGGTTGCACGGGCGGAATGGAATAATCACGAGTGGGCCGATGAATCACGTGAAACCCGGCGTCTCGGTAGCGTCCGAGAAGTCCGCCGTTCCCCACGCTTTTGTAGTAATCCAGTTTGCCGTCGAGCAGGCACAGGATAGTCCGGACTCCCTGTCCTTTGGCTTCCGAGATCCAGTCATCCACGACCTCGGTTTTCACGTTCTTACTCTTCCAGCCGGGTCGATTCGTGCGTAGCAGGACATTCGGAACGACGGTCTGAAAGGCCATGGTACTCTCCAATCGTACTTGGGATTGCGGGTTTACAGAAAACAGGAATACTGCTTACGGCGAAAACGATTGAAACACAGGAGGCTCATCCGCTTCAAGGCATTCTTGGCCTAGTAAGTCGGTATCAATACGAAATGGCAGAATTGACATCCGACGTACTGGGGAGTGACCGGGATTGCCTGTGGCGAACGATTGGCTGTGGTGGCAAGATAGGAGAAACTATCTTGCTGCCTCAAGGAGGACCTCGTATGGCTCGATACAGAAGAATTCTGGTTGGTGGTGTGGCGGTTCTGTGCCTTGGCGTACTTCTGGGTCTCTTGTTGCATTCCTTCTCGTCGGAGGGCACGGCCATTGATTTTAATGTGCCTG
>JABMPG010000073.1 GCA_013203855.1 bacterium | reverse complement strand
TCCATGGCCCGCAAACCGACACGCACAAATCTAAGCGTACAGACCCAACTATGCAACCAGATTCCCCCGTTCCTCGTTTCGAAAGTCGCCCGCCAGTGCGGCGTGGACAAGAAGGTTCGCACCTTCTCCGCCTGGTCCCATCTGGTCGCGTTGCTTTACGCTCAGTTCACCCACGCGCTGAGTCTGAACGACGTGTGCGATGCTTTGAGGAATCATGGGGCCAGACTCTTGCGCATTCGCGGCGCGGTGGCGCCGGCGAAGAACACTTTCTCCCACGCCAATCGCGAGCGCGACGGCGAGATGGCGCAGGCGCTGTTCTGGGAGATTCTCAACCATTTCATCACGCTCTGCCCCCGGTTTGGCGGGCAGACGTTCAAGGGCATGCCGCGGCGCTTCAAGCGGGCTGTCTATGCGGTGGATTCCTCGACGATCCAACTGGTGGTCAACTGCATCGACTGGGCGCGCCATCGGCGAAGAAAGGCGGCGGCGAAACTGCATCTGCGTCTGAACCTGCAATGTTTTCTTCCGGCCTTTGCCATCGTCGACACGGCGGCTCACAACGACAACAGGCGCGTGCGGGAGTTGTGCGCGGGGCTCGGCGAGGGCGAAATCGCCGTGTTCGACAAGGCCTACGTGGACTTCGCGCACCTGTTCGACCTGACCAAGCGCTGCGTCTTCTGGGTCACGCGAGCCAAGGACAACATGACCTGCCGCGTCTGCCAACAGCTGGCGTTACGGCTTCAAGCGCTTCTTCTGCCTGCTACGCTCGTGCGTTTGGGACAACGTCCTGATCTCCAGCCTCGCGTCCCTCTGTGGGACAGCGGACGGTCTCCCGACAATGTGCGCGGCCCCGGAACAGATGTATCTGCCCGGTTTCGGGCCGCCCCAGACACTCAGGTGAGCGATGCACACCCGGTCTGTGGGACAGCAAGCGGCCCGATCAGACAAGGGCGCAGCCGACCGGCAGAAGAAAGTGCGCAAACGCCTTTTCAGCACACAGCGCAAAAACCTGAAAAACACTGGGCTTTTCCCCCGGCAGAGACCGGGGCTATGCATCTATGGGACGATACTGTTCTGAAAATGTTGTTCGTTACGCCACGGCCTGGCTCTGGATCGTGACGGTGTAACCGAGTTCCTGAAGACGGCGAAGGTGGTAGTGGGCGACCTTCTGAGGATGAAGGCGGTCAAGGAAGTTCGCGCATAGTTCACGGTGCTCGCTTTGGTCTTTCAGGACGTGATAGATGACCACCAACAGGGAATGGGCCACGGCCACCAGAGCCCGCTTGCGCCCCCGGCGTTTCGCCAGGCGCCCAAACTGTCCCTTGAAGTAACTCCTTTCTTGCGGCTCGCCGCCCAGGCCGCCTATACCAGCGTCGTGCGCAACCAGCGATTGCCGTGACTCATCTTGCCGCTCTTGCGCTTGCCGGCACTCTCGTTGTTGCCTGGCGATATGGTGCCCCAGGCGCTCAGATGGTTGGCGCTCGGGAAGCGCGACATATCGACGCCGATTTCACTGATGATGTTTTCAGCGGCCTGGCTGGGCCGGAGGAATCTGACGTGCATTTCCTGGGCGACGAACTTCTCATCTCCCAGATTCTCGGCCACTCCGAAGGCGTGATCCGCGAGGGTGAAGATCACCCCGCCGTGGGCTAGGTCGTGGGAGTTGCAGTGGCGTTCTTCGAGGTCGAGGGCAGCTACGACTCGCTCGGCCGATGCTTCGAGTATTTCGATACCAATGTTTTCGGGGAAGGGACTGCGTGGGAGTTCAGCGTTTGTCATGAGACTTGCCTTCGTCGCGTTTTCGAAAATGATGGGCGGCGAGTTGTCCGCAGGCGGCGCTGTGTTGGCGGCCTTTGCTGCGGCGCAGGCCAACGGTAAGATGAGCCTCGACCAGGGCGACGCGGAAAGCCTCCGCGGCCTCCTCGCCGGTCGGCTTCAGGTCAAGAACCTCGTCGGGGTTATACAGGATCAGGTTGATCTTGCAGGGAATCCCGTGCAGTAAGGATTGAAGCCGTTTCAGATCGCCGGGTGTGTCGTTGATTCCTTTGAGCAGAACGTACTCGAAGGTAATCCTCCGTTTTTTCGTAAGCGGGAAGCGCCGGCACGCCTTCAGGAGCTCGGCCAGGGGCCACTTCTTGCAGCCCGGCATCAACTTGTCCCGCACCAGTTGGGTGGTGGCATTGAGGGAGACAGCCAGATTCACGTCGGTGGCCGCGCGGCCGAATTCATCGATGCCGGGGATGATTCCGGCGGTGGAGACCGTGATGCGGCGGGTTGAGAAGGCGTAGGCGTTGGGCGCGGTGAGAAGGCGCAGGGCGGGGATGACGACCTCGAGGTTTAGAAGGGGCTCTCCCATGCCCATGAAGACGAGATTGCTCACCCGTTCGTCCGTGGCGACGAGTTGGCGGGCCTGGCGGACCTGGTCCAGGATCTCGTCCACGCGCAGGTCTCGACGAAACCCGCCGTAGCCGGTCATGCAGAAGGCGCAGCGGAGAGGGCAGCCGACCTGTGAAGAGAGGCAGAGGCTCACCTTGCGCAGGGGGGCGGTGCTGCCTTGCACAGGCTCGGGCTCTTCGTCCTCCTCGCCGCGCATGAGCACGCTCTCGACATATTCGCCGTCGTCGGTCCGGTAGACGATCTTCTGGGTGTCTCCCGAATCTCCGGCGACCTCGACCCGGTCCATTCCTCCCAGGTGTGTGTTCCCCGAGAGCCATGCGCGCAGATCCCGGTGCAAGTTGGTCATCTGATCAAAGGAGTCCGCCCCCTTCTCGTGGACCCACTGGAAAAGCTGCCGCGCGCGAAAGGCGGGATGACCCGCGCGCTGGAGAAAAGTAGTCATCTCTGCCAGCGTTAGCGCGCGAAGGATGGGCCGGTCCTTTTGGGCATCGGCGAAAGAGGAAATCGGGTTGGTCGGATTCTGGGGCATGGCTTCTCGGTGAAAGGATGTCTTACGGGACGGGTGTCGAAATGAACTCGGGGGCGGCAACGGTGCGAAACTCCAGATTGAAGGGCTCGTCGAGCCAGACACCGCCTTCGGTCCGGATACGGGTGGTGAACTGAATCCGGTAGGCGGTGCCATACTTGAAACTGACGGGCATGAAAAGAGTTGTCCAACCCGTGGCGGGATCGCTGGTCGTCTGCACGACGCTGGAAATCGCGGCCGGAGTGGGATCGATCCGAACGGTCCGGCGCTGGAGGCTCTCTTCACTCACTTTCCCGTTGAAACGTACGGTGACGGGCGCCCTCGCCGAGACGGAGGCATCCGCCGCGCCCGAGCGAGGAAAGGTTTCCAGGACCCGAAGGCCCGCCGTGGTGAAACTCATCCGGAAGGGCTCGGCCATCGCGTTTCCTTCCAGATCGGTCGCCCCGGCGAGGGTCAGGCGGTAGTTGGTGTTGTACTGGAGGACCGGGCCGGGCAGTTCGCTTGAGATCAGAACTTCCATAACGTCGCGCGCGTTGGAAGGTCCATCTTGGGGCAGGCTCGACCGGCGGACGGTGTAGCGACAGAGAGGTGTGATGCTGAGACCGGCCTGGACGGATTCGAGGCGCATCCGCTTGTTCATCACCAGCCGCACGGGCACGATCCGGTCGATCACGACCTTCCGGGCGCCGTTGCTGGGGTTGCTCTGGAGAACCTTGGGAAGTTCGATGTCCGGCTCCATTTCGAAAACGCCGAGATCGGCCACTTCCCCGGCCAGAATCTCGATTCCGCCCACCTCTATGGGCTTGTAGCCCTGATGGGTGGCAAGAAGCATCTGGGTTCCGGCTTCCACATCCCTGAGCGTGAAACGGCCGTCCGGGCCGGTGATCCCGGTGTTCGAGGTGCCAGCGAAGGCGACGGTAACGCCGGCGTACTGGCCAGGCTGACGATCAGTAAGGATGATGGTCCCCGAAATGCTTGCCTTCTCACCCTCCACCATCGATGTCTCGCGCATCACGATCACAGTGACTACCGGTTCCTCGCCAACGGTTACGGAAACGGGGCTGTTGAGGACGAAGCCGGGGGCGGTGGCGATCAGGGAGTAGGTTCCGGCGGGGAGATCGATGATCTCGAAGGTGCCGTCGGTTTGGACGGGAACAGTCTGCTGGGTTTCCACCACGCCGACGGAGGCTCCCTGAACTCCCTGGTCGACCTGACCGCCCGGTCCAAGGAGCAGGAGCCGGCCGAGGACGCTTAGACCCTCCTGTTCCTCAAAGGCGGGGACCATATCAATGCGGTTGGCGAGCCGGGTGACTTGCCCGGGGGCGACCGACGTGGCCACGATGGCGGGTTGATATGCGCTCTGGCTGAAGACGATTTCATAATCGCCTGGAGGAAGATTCTGAATCGTGAAGGCTCCCCCGCTGTTGGTGAGGGCCGCGCGGTCGGTTCCGGAGATCTCCACCAGGACGTCTTCCGGAGAGGTGCGGTCGGTCATCGCGACCCGTCCGGAAATGCTGCCGAGCGCGGCGGCGGCGGCGCGGGTCAAGCCGCCGAACATCTCCGTCGAACGGGTGAGATAGATGATCGGAGCTTCAAAGATGGGGCCTTCCCAGGTCGGGGCGGCCTCGAGTCCGATCTCCATGGGAGAAGGAGTATCGAATCCGGGTTTCTGGGCGGTGAGTTGGTAGGCGCCGCCAGGGATGCCGGGAATCCGATAGATCCCCCCGCTGTCGGCGAAGGCGGCATAGGGCTGTCCGGCGAGAAAGATCTGGACGCCAATCGGGTCGGAACCGTCAGACATTTCGACCCGGCCGCGGATTTCGTACAGCCGGGGCTGGTCGGTCTGAGAGTTCTGATCGCGGCGGCCGTCCATCGTAACCTCGGCGCGTTCACAACTCACGCACGCCAGGACGGCGAGGCAAAGCACCGTCCACATTTTCCACCGTGCACCAGGCGTCTTTGATGTCCCGAAGACCATTCCGGTCCTCTCAGGTTACTGTATCTGGATATCCGCTTCCTGGAGAAGATCGTTGACCAGATCTTCGGGGAAGCGGGCCTTCTTGACGTTCTGAACCATCTTGGGAAGCATCTCCCGCACCTCTTCGTACTCGGGGACGCGGGGCTCCAGCCGGTCCACGAGCCAAGGGACCACGACGTAGCCATTGGTGAAGATGGGGCGTCCCATCTGTCCCCGGCCGAGGGCGGCGAGTTCCGCACCCATCGCGTCGCTGAGGTCGGTCGCCCGGGCGTTTTCGAGAAGGGCGTCCTCGCCCAGGCCCGGCATGTCGTCGGAATGCTCCCGCGCGACTCGCTGGAATTCTTCAGAGGCGCCCACGCCCTGGAGAAGTTCGGCCGCACGGGCTTTGGTTTCGGCAACCGGGTCCTTGCCTTCTTGCGATTCTCCGGGAACCTTGAGGGCCAACGCGTAGAAGGTGTAGGCGGGCGGGGTCATGAAACTCTCGCGGTGTTTTTCGAAATAGGCTTTCGCCTCCTGAGCAGAGGGGAGTTCCTTCTCGATCTCGTCGCGTTTGGCCTTGAGCCAGGAGTCGCGAAGGAGACGATTCGCGCTGGCATCATTCAAGGCCAGGACCTCGGGCGATTCGTCCAAGCCCAAGGATTTCGCGAAACGGAACCACAGGAGCGTCGCTAGGTCGCGGTGATTGCGCACAAGCATGTCGACGTCCTCGTCGCGCATTTCCTTGGAGGTTTCGCCCAGTTCGGGTCGGATGAAGCCTTCCTTGGCGAATTCGCGGTCGCCAACTCGAACAACGGTCAAGCCAGGCGAGGTGGCGGGGTCTTTGAACGTCGCGTAGTCCACCTTGAGTTCGGGGCCCTGGTAGATCTTTTCCAGCATCTCCCGGATGAGGTCATCGCGTTTCCGCTGCTTCAAGTTCTGAACAATCGCGATACGAACTTCCTCAAGAGGCTTCACGCGTTCGGGGTTCTTCTGGACCACCGCCATGATGTTGTAGCCGTGGCGGGTCTCGAAGATGTCGGTGATTCCGCCTTCGGGGGTGGATTCGACGGCCTCGAGAATGGCGGGCAGCACCGGTCGCCCGGACTGCTGGATGCCTTGGATCACTTCGCCCTTCGTGGCGTTATCGGAGTACTCCATGGCCACGCTGGTGAAGGAGTCGCCTGCTTCCAGGCGCTGGCGGGCTTCCGCGATCCGGTCGCGTTTGGCCTTGCGGCCTTCTTCCGAAAGGGGCACGAGAAGGTGCTCGCCCGGCTCGAGGGGCTTGATGGCCGTGCGGTCGCCGCTTAGGTAACCGGGAGCGCGGGGGGACTTGGCGTCGTTGTCGATCAGGATGCGCTCGACGAGGGCTGGGTCGCCGCCGATGCGCTCGGCTATGCCCTCAAGGGTGTCGCCCTCCTGGGTTTCGACCGACTCGTAGGCCGAGACGAAGATGTGGCGAATGGAGAACGTGAAGGGAACGCTGAAAGATTCGGTGTTGGCGCCGTAGAATTCCTGGATCTCTTCCTCGGTCGGCTCCTGCATCTGGTTCTGGATCTCGTTCCGGTAGAAAGTGCCGAGGACAACCTGCTCGGTCTTGCGACGGGCCATCTCCTGGACCTCTACGCCCACGCCGCTGCCGGGCTGCCGGGCATGATCCGCGGCGATTCGGTTCAGGGCCATGGCTTTCACGAGGTCGATCAGTTCCGCCGCAGGCTTCTTGTATATCTCCTTCTTGGTCAGACCCGATTTGGACGATTCGTTGAAGAAGACCAGCATCTGACGCGTCACGGGTTTTCCCTGAATAGTAGCCGCGACTTCCTGACGGCGGGATTCCGGGAGGGTCTTCTCGTACTCGGCGTCCTCTTTATCGGACTCCTGCGCCAAGGACACGCTCCATGGAAGAGCAAGCGCCAGAAGCACTAGAAGCGACGGGATTTTCTTGAAATGCGCCAACTCGGGAAAAAGCATACCTGCCCCCTTAAGACGATATCAGTCCATAGTAGCCCGGCGCGGCCATTTGCCGCAACATCCGCCGGTCGTGGACTTTTTTCAGATGATCATTTTTTCGCGCAGCCGGTCGAGGCAGCGTTTTTCCACTTCAATCATGGCTTTGGCCTTCTCCCGGGTACCGGATCTGCCCGACTGCACAACGTGATCGTGCCCGAGAAGATGCAGAACGCCGTGGACGAGGAGAACGGCCGTTTCAGTGCGGAAAGAGTATTCGCGTTCGTCGGCTTGTCTGGCCGCGGTCGGCAGGGAGATGATGATGTCTCCGAGCAACTCGAGTCCCTCTCCGCCGATGCCTGGATCCGAGCCTTCTCCTTCAGAAACGGGCATGTCACCGATGTCGGCATCGCGCATGGCGAAGGCGAGAACGTCGGTGGGCTCGTCGAGGCCGCGATACGTAGCGTTAAGGCCACGCATTTCGTTGTCGTCCACGTAGAGAATGCTCGTCTCGGATTTCTCGGGTGCCCCGGCTTCGTGGAGGGTTTCCTGGATGACGGAACGGGTGAGCTGGCCGAGGTTGCGCAGGTCTCCGCCGGAGGGTCGGGCGTGGTATTGGACGAGGACTTCCATGCTGCTGTCTCCCGATATTCGGCCGCGATGCCGCCCGCAGCAGAGTCTCGCGATGCTATTCGGCCGGGGTCTCGACCTGGAGAGTGCCGGTGGTCGGGGCCTGGTTTTGGGTGGCGGCCATCTGGTCGATAGACTGAACCCACTCCTGAACCTTAGCCTGCATCTCCGGACCGGGAATTTTTTTCCCGATGCGCTGGGCCCAGCTCCGTGCCTGGTCGTAGTCCTGATCCATGAGGCTCAGGAGGATCATGTTCGGGCCCAGTCCCTGCCAGGCGCTCTGACTCTCCGGGTTGGCTTCGAGATAGTCCTGAAGGAAGCGGCCGGCCTCGTCGGTCTTTCCCATCTGGGTGTAAACTTGCGAGATTTTTTCGACGTAGAGAAGACGCTTCTCCTCGATCACCTCTTCCTCGATACGCTCGTTCAGGATCTCGATGCACTGGGTGAGGACCACGTCGGCGCGGGCGTTGAGTTGATCCTTGAGTTCCGGATCCTCGGCGGCCAGGACGGCGTCTTTCCACACGGAGCCCATTCCCCACAGAAGGGTGGCGCGCATGTCGGGGTCGGTCTCGTCTTCGATCTCGGCGGAATAGAGGATCGCGGCCTCTTCGTACTGCTCTTCCTGGACCAGCAAGCGGGCCAGACCGGTCAGGGCAGTGAAGGACTCCAGGCGGTCTTCCGAGGACTCGAAAATCTGCCTGAGGAGGACGGTGGCCTTTTCGATCTGGTTGCTCTTTTCGTAGAGGACAGCCAGGCGCATCGTGACTTCTTTCTGGAAGTCCGGAGCG
>JABMPG010000685.1 GCA_013203855.1 bacterium | reverse complement strand
TGTTCAGGTCGCGGACCATGCGGCGGATGATGAGTTGCTGCTGGGCGTCTTTCCATCCAAAAACGGCCACGTCTGCCTGGGTGATGAGGAAGAGCTTCGTGCAAACGGTGGAGACGCCGCGAAAGTGGCCGGGACGCGTGCGGCCGCAGAGTTCGTCGGTCAGGTCTTCGAGCTCGACCCAGGTAGCGTAGCCTAGGGGATACATGGCGGTTGCGGTGGGAAAGAAGATGAAATCCACGCGTTCTTCGTCACACATCTGTCGGTCGGTGTCAAAGGTTCGCGGATAGTGGTCGAGGTCTTCGTTGGGGGCGAACTGGGTGGGGTTGACGAAGATGGTGACGATGAGAATATCGGCCAGAGCGCGGCCCTCGCGAATGAGCGCGCGGTGTCCGGCGTGCAGGGCGCCCATGGTGGGCACGACGCAGACGCGCTTGTCCTCGCGATGCATCGCGATCACACGTTTCTGCATCAGATCGGGATCGCGGATGATTTCAGGCATGGGCGAGACTCCTTGGCCTGTCTCAATGCGCGGACCTGACAGGCTTTGTCATCTTATCCCCCGACCCGTGTTTTTCAAGGAGGAAGTTGAAAGGGAGCAGTCAGGAGCCAACAGCCGGGAGTGTAATTGGGGTGCGACAGGTATGAAAGTCGGGGTTGCGGTGAGCGGATTATTCTTGCAGCTCCAAGCGAGTGGCACTACTCTGTAATCATCGAAGCTTGAGATGGTTAAAGGATTATGTTGAAGTGGAACTGAAGCCGGAAGAGAGCCCAGGTCGGGGTGAACGAAGCAAGAATGGTGACGGAGACACTTCGATCTCGAGTATTTGAGACGAATGCGACGGGAAAGAAGCAGGTTCATGAGAAAGTTCCCTCCGGGAACCATTTCTATCCTCAGCCAGGCGCGCTTGCGCTATGAATCTGTTTCTTCGCGGCTCAGCCGCGTTAGGAAATTGCTTCCATGGAACTGAAAGGACGCACCTGTTTCATCACCGGCGGAGCCCGTCGGGTGGGCCGCGCCATCGCCCTGGCCTTCGCAAAACAGGGCGCCCGTGTCCTGATCCACTATCGCTCCTCCCGTGACGAGGCGGAGAAAACCGCGGCTGACTGCGCGCAGCTCTCCGGCCTCGAAGGCGGATGTTTCCAAGCCGATCAGGCCGATCCGGTCCGGATTCAGCATCTCGCCGCCGAAGTCGATGCCCGCTTCGAAGTCGACGTTCTCGTCAACAGCGCCTCCGTCTTCAACGGAACCCCTTTTCTGGAGACGACTCCCGAGGAATGGGACCGGATGCTGGGCGTGAATCTCCGAGGTCCGGCCTTCTTCTGTCAGGCCTTCGCCAAGGGCATGATTCGGCGGGGGCGGGGCGTCATCATCAACATCGCCGATGTGGTCACCGAGACGCCCTGGATCGGCTTCTTGCCCTACTGCGTGAGCAAGGCCGCCCTCGTGACGCTCACTCGCGGGCTGGCGAGAGAACTGGCCCCGGCGGTTCGAGTGAACGCGATCGGTCCGGGCACGGTTCTCCTCTCGGAAAACGACAGCGAAGAGGTCCGCCGCCTGGCCGAAAGATCCTCCCTCCTTGGCCGCATCGGATCGCCCGAGGACGTGGCCCGGGCCTGCGTCTTTCTCGTCGAGGGCTCGGACTACATCACCGGCGTCTTCCTTCCCGTGGACGGCGGCAAAAGCCTGCGCAGAAGGGGCTTGAACTGATTCGGACCGAGACCAGATATGGAGACAGATGCCCAGACTGACCGGGGAGGGGATACGCGCGCCGATACGCAAGTCGGGCGAAACGGCAAGACCGCGTTTCTCAGCCAGGCCCGGGCCGCTCTCTCCCTCATTCGGGGCCACCTGCTCTTCATCTTCCTGAAATTCCGCCACCGCCGTCTGATCGGTCCGCTTCGCCCCCTCGCCCAATACCTTGAGGGGTCCCTTTTCCCGATTCTAATCGAGGATGGAGAGAAATGGCTGTTTCTGGATGTGCGGGAAAACGAGGGGAATCCGGTTCTGGCCGGGGTGACCGAGGAGCGCGAATTCGAATTTCCTGGCGGCAGTCATCTCGCCCGGGAACTGCGTCGGATCGACGTCCGGAGGGTGCAGCTCGACGTCCGGCTGGAGTTCGGCCAGATCCTTGAGGCTCTCCTCGTCCTTTTCCACGCCGCTCCCTGGCTGAGGGATTCGAGCGCCGAGGGCCAGGGCTATGAGGGCTGGAACAGCCGCCTCGTTGCGTCGGCGATCCGCGATGCGGAGGGCTTTCACAAGTTCTGCGCCCGGATGCGCTTCCGGCCCGATAGCCTGACCTTCGAGGTCGAGTACTGCTACTGCGAACTGATCTTCTCGAAGGCCATTCACAGCTATACTGACCTCCGTTCCAACCAGAGAGATCACCGGGCGCTTTTCCAGGCGGCCCCCCGCGCCGCCGTCCTGTCCCTGTGCCTTTTTCTCCTGCCCTTCACGGCCTACTATTTCTGGCATTCGACTTTGGCCGCCATTCTCCTCGCCATCCTTGCCCTCGGCTTCGCTCTTTATGTCTGGTTCTCCCTGAACACCCTGGGGTCTCTCAAGTACGATGAGGAGCATCGCGACCTCCTAATCGAAGACTACATCCGCCGCATCCGGGAATCGGATCAACATCTGAGACGGCTCAACGAGGACCTGAAGCGCCTCGTCGAGGTGAAGGACGAGTTTCTCCGTATCGCCAGCCACGATCTCAAAAACCCCCTCACGACCATCCTCGTATCCCTGGCCCTCCTGCGGAAGAACATCCAGCCCGACAATCCCCTGCCCCGCGAATACCAGGACATGCTTCCCCGCATGCAGGAGCGCGCCCGGGATATGCAACGCATCGTCGAGGACTTCCTCGACGCCCAGCAGGTCGAGAACGGAAAACTCCAACTGCGACGGGAGGTCGTGGACCTGAACGCCCTGGCGCAGGTCACCGTCGAGAACAACCGCGAATACGCCCGAGTCAAGGGAATCGAACTGAGAACCGAATTGCACGAAGCCCTTCCCACCCTCTCCGCCGATTCGGCCCGGATCCGGCAGGTTCTGGACAACCTGACCGGAAACGCGATCAAGTACAGCCATCCCGAAACGGTCGTCGTCGTCCGGACCCGGTTGGACGGCGAGGGAGTGATCGTGGAAGTGAGCGATCAGGGGCCGGGACTGCCCACGCACGACCCGGAACAGATCTTCGGCAAGTTCACGCATCTCGACGGGCGGCCTACGGGCGGCGAGAAGAGCACCGGCCTCGGACTCTACATATCGCGCCAGCTTATTGAACTTCACGGCGGACAGATCGGCGCCCGCGCCAACGATGGACGCGGAGCCACCTTCTGGTTCCGCCTTCCCTTCTGAGTAAGCCTTCCCGAACTGGCTAACGTCAGCACGCTGTGGAGGACATCGAGAAACCTGCGGTGGTCACGACCGCCCACACGATCCACTCCCACTACTGTCCTCAGTGTAAGAAGCGCGTCGAGCCCGTGGTCACCGACGCCCTGCCAGGTCCACCATCGGCGACCGACGCCTCAGCCATGTTCATCGCCTCGGGCAATCGAGAGAATGGTGTGTGTTTCCTGGATTGAGGGAAAGGACCAAAGGGACCTAAAGGCGGCTTGAGGGCTTGTTGGAAGGAGCGAGAGGGTGGTTTGCCATGTGAGGGGAGCTCGATTTCGATCTTCTACTCGGCTACTCAACTTCTTCACTTCTCAACTACAGGCTCCGGGCTCCCGTAGAAAGACGCCGGGAGGGTGGGCCTCCCGGCGTTGGATTTTGGGTGATGTGACTTGTCGGTCTTGGATGAAGCGGCGTTTCCGCCCGATGTTCGCCAGGCCTTACTTGGCCTGCTCGAGGCGGCGCTTGAGTGCTTCGAGCTCGTTTCGGACCTCCCAGGGCATACGCGGCCCGAGGGAGTCGAAGAAGGTTTCCACGGACATGGCCTCGTCTTTCCAGTCGTTGTTGTTCACGTCGAGAAGCTGATCCATCGACCCCTTCGGAAGGTCCAGACCGGTCATATCGAAGGCGTCGGGAGTGGGCAGATAGCCGATGGGGCTTTCGATCGCTTTCCCCTCGCCGCGGCAGCGCTGCAGAACCCACTCCAGCACGCGCAGATTCTCGCCGAATCCCGGCCACAGGAATTTGCCCTCGTCGTCCTTGCGGAACCAGTTGACGTGAAAGATTTTCGGGGCGTTCTTGACCGCCCGCCCCATCTGGATCCAGTGCTTGAAATAATCCGCCATGTTATAGCCGCAGAAGGGCAGCATCGCGAACGGGTCGCGGCGCACCTCGCCCTGCTTGCCGTACTGGGCCGCCGTGCGCTCGCTGGCCATGCTGGCGCCCAGGTACACGCCATGGTTCCAACTCAAGGACTCATAGACCAGGGGGGCCAACCGCTCGCGGCGTCCGCCGAAAATGATCGCCGAAATCGGCACGCCGTGATGGTGCCCGATGCGATGAGAGGCTGAGGGGCACTGCTGGATCGGCGCTGTGAACCGGCTGTTGGGTTGCGCGCCCGGGATCTCCTTGCCCTTGTCATCCTTCTTGCCCGGGTGCCAGGGCCGGCCCAGCCAGTCCTCCGAGTCTGCCGGGGCATCGCCGTCGCCCTCTTCCCACCAGACGGTGCCATCCTTGCCCAGAACCACGTTGGTGAAGATCGTGTTCGCCTGGACCGTCTTCACAGCGTTGGGGTTACTCTTCAAATTCGTGCCCGGTGCGACGCCGAAAAAGCCCTGCTCGGGGTTGATTGCCCAGAGTCGGCCGTCGGTATCGGGCCGGATCCAAGCGATGTCGTCTCCGACGGTCCAGATCCGATAGCCCTTGCTCTTCAGGCCCTCCGGCGGGATCAGCATCGCCAGGTTCGTCTTCCCACAGGCGCTGGGGAAAGCGGCGGCGACATAGTCAATCTTGCCGTTCGGCTCCTCGATGCCCAGGATCAGCATATGCTCGGCCAGCCATCCCTCCTGCTTGGCCAGATAGCTGGCGATCCGAAGGGACAGACATTTCTTGCCCAGGAGCACGTTGCCGCCGTAGCCCGAGTTCACCGACCAGATCGTATTGTCTTCGGGGAAATGCAGAATGCGGCGTCTCTCGGGGTCCAGGTCGGCCTTGCTGTGCAGGCAGCGGGTGAAATCGTTGCTCGAACCCAGAACGTCGAGGACTTCCCGCCCTGCCCGCGTCATGATCAGCATGTTCAGCACGACATAGATGCTGTCGGTCAACTCGATTCCGATCTTGCTGAAAGGCGAGCCGACCGGCCCCATCGAGAAGGGGATCACATACATGGTCCGTCCCCGCATGGAGCCGCGGAAGAAATTGGCCGCTTCCATATAGGCCTCTTCTGGATTCTTCCAGTTGTTGTTCGTGCCTGCGTCCTGTTCGCGGCGGGTGCAGATGAAAGTCTTGTCCTCCACCCGGGCCACATCCAGCGGATCGGTCCGGTGGTAGTAGCATCCGGGAAGGATTTCCTGGTTGAGTTCGATGATCTCGCCCGTCCTGCAAGCTTCGGCCCGCAGCTGATCGCGCTGCTCGTCCGAGCCGTCGATCCAGACAATTTTTTCGGGCAGGCACAGGGCGGCCATCTCCTCGACCCAATTCCTGAGGATGCGGTTGTTGCTCATCATGTCGCCGTTGTTCATCTTTGTCCTCCTCGATTGCGGTTGCAGGTTGTTCGCCTCCCTGCGCCGGGTGTGCGGCATTTCAGGCCTTGCGAAGAAGAAACAGTCTTCAACCCAAGGTCTGCCCGCCGATCCGTTCCGTTGGCGCGGTGCAGGCGTCCCCTGATTCGGAGCACGAATTATCAAAGCCCGCAAGAAAATTGTCAAGAATTTTCCGGAGTTTAGGCCAAGAATATCCACAACATCCCGGGCTTGTCCAGAAAGGGAGAAGCGCCTTGGAAATGACGGGGAAACGAGGGCCGGGAAAAGCCCAACTCCATCGGATTCTTCAGCGACCACTTGCTCCTGGCCACTCCCCTATACCCCCAGGTACGCCTCCACCACCTTCGGGTTCTCCAGCAGTTCCTTCGAATTCCCGGCCAGTTGGATCCGCCCCGTCTCCAGCACGTAGCCCCGGTGGGAGTACTGAAGGGCCTCGTTGGCGTTCTGCTCGACGAGCAGGATCGTCACCCCGTCACGGTTGATGCGCTCGATGATCCCGAAGATCTGTTGCACGATCAGAGGGGCGAGGCCGAGGGAGGGCTCGTCCAGCAACAACAGCCGCGGGTTAGACATCAGCGCCCGCGCGACCCCCAGCATCTGCTGCTCGCCACCGCTGAGGGTCGAGCCCATCTGCCGGCGGCGCTCCCGGAGCCGGGGAAAGTAGTCGAAGGCCCGCTCCATGTTCTCGCGGAGTTGCGTCTTCGACTTCAGCGTATAGCCGCCCATCTCGAGATTCTCCTGCACGGTGCAGTCGGGGAAGATCCGCCGCCCTTCGGGACAATGCACGATCCCCTTCTCCACGATCCGATGCGCCGCCACGCCATCGATCCGCTCTCCTTCGAAAAGGATTTCTCCCCCAGCGGCGGGCGTCAGGCCGGAAATCGCCCGCAGGACAGTCGATTTCCCCGCGCCGTTGGCCCCCAGAATACAGACGATCTCGCCCGGCGCCACCCGGAAGGAAATCTCCTTCAGGGCCCTTACGGCTCCGTATTGGACCACCACATC
>JABMPG010000684.1 GCA_013203855.1 bacterium | reverse complement strand
GCGCCATCATCGGCGAGGCCGACTCCGAAGGCAAAATCTCCATCCTCGGCATGGGCTCCTGTCCCTCCAAGGGACTACGCTGCGGAGAAATCACCGAACTCCAGCCCACCATTGACGCCATCGACCGCGCCACCCAGCGCGCCGTCGAAGTCGCCAACGTCTCAATCGGAGATATCTACGTCGGCATCGCCGGCGATCACCTCCAGAGCCGAAACAACGATGCCGTCGTCGAGATCCGACATCCCGCCCGAGGCATCGACGAGAAAGACCGGCAACGGGTCATTCAGAAGGCCACCGAAATCAGCCTCCCCGCCGACCAAGCCCTCGTCCAGTACGTAGTCCAGGAATTCCAGATTAACGGCGGCAAGACCACCCCAAACCCCATCGGGCTTTCCGGCTCCAACCTCAAGGTCTCCACTCACTTGGTCACCGGATGCGTCGACGCGCTCCAGAACATCATGAAGTGCGTCCGCCGCGCCGGATTCGCCCATCCCAACGTCGTCCTCCAGTCCCTGGCCTCCTCGATGAGCGTCATCGGTTCACATGAACAGGAACTCGGTGTCGTACTCGTCGATATCGGCGGCGGCACGACCGATGTCGCCATCTCCTTCGACGGAGCCGTCCGCGCCACCGGCGAGATCGCCATGGGCGGCGATTACATCACCCGCGACATCGCCGAGGTCCTGCCCTGCCGCCTGAACGATGCCGAAAACATCAAGAAGCGCCAAGGATGCGCTCTGCCGGAAATGGTCGAGCGCGGACGGACTTTCCAACTCCCCTCGCCCGGCAATCCAACCGAGCTGATCACCCACGACGAATACAATCTGGCCGAAATCATCGAATCGAGGCTGGAGGATGTTTTCGGCTTGGTACGGCGGTTCGTCGAGCGAAGCGGCTACCGAGATCGCCTCCATGCCGGCCTGGTTCTCACGGGCGGAACGGCATTGTTGCCCGGCATCACAGACGTGGCCGAGCGGATACTCGAGATGAAATGCCGCGTCGGAGCGCCCCAAGGCCTCAAAGGCTTCACCAACATCGTCACAAGCCCGATCTATTCCACCGGAGTCGGGCTCATCATGTACGGCTTTGAACAGGACCGCCAGAACAGCCGCCGACGCAGCGGATGGCGCCGCGTCCTCGACTATCTGGACGAAACTTTCGCCTGACTGCCAGGCGACATACGGGGAATACGAATCCGCCCCGGAAACGGATTCGGAACAGGAGGGCAGATAGATGCCAAGTATCGAGTTTGTCGAAAACGAAACCGACCCCACACGGATCAAGGTGATCGGGGTAGGGGGCGGAGGATCGAACGCCGTCGACAGCATGATCGACCAAGGCCTGAGCGGCGTAGAGTTCTGTAACATCAACACCGACAAGCAAGCCTTGGACCTTTCGAATTGTCCGAACAAACTGCACATCGGAGAAGAGGTCACCGGAGGCATGGGCTGCGGCGGAGAACCCGCCATCGGAGAAAAAGCGGCCCTGGCCAGCAAAGACCAGATCGCCCAGATGCTCGACAACTGCGAGATGGTCTTCATCGCCGCCGGCCTGGGCGGAGGCACCGGCACGGGCGCGGCCCCCGTCGTGGCCGAAATCGCCAAGACCCTCGGCCTCCTCACCGTCGCCATCGTCACCAAGCCCTTCGCCTTTGAAGGCCCCCAGCGGGCAAAGCGGGCGGAAATGGGCCTCAAAAAACTCTCCGAGTTCGTCGATACCAAAATCGTCATTCTCAATGATAAACTCATCGACATAGTCGGACCCAAGACGCCCCTTCTCGAAGCCTTCGGGCTGGCCAACCGCGTCCTTGCCCAGGGCGTCCAGGCCATCAGCGACCTCATCACAATGCCCGGGACCATCAACGTCGACTTCATGGACGTTCGTTCGATCATGGGCGAAACGGGCGGAGCCGTCATGGGCGTGGGAATAGGCAAGGGCGAAAACCGCGCGGCCGAAGCCGTCAAGAAAGCCTGCGCCAGCCCCCTCCAGGAAAAAATCGTCATCGAGGGCGCCCGAGGAGTCCTCATCTCCATCGCCGCCAGCAACGACGTCTCCCTGCAGGAAGTCAACGTGGCCACCTCACTCGTCTACGAGAGCGCCGACCCCGACGCCAACATCATCTTCGGCCTCGTCATCGATTCCGGAATGAAGGACGAGATGCGGGTAACGATCATCGCGACCGGTTTCCCCGACGAAGAGCGCCGTTTCCCGAGCAAGGAACATCCCCGGGAACAACTCGCCTCTCCCAAAACCCGCCTCGATCTCGAAACCAAACTCAAGTCGATGATGTCGGATTCGGAAAAGGAAGAAATCGCCGAGAAAAAGGCCGCGCACAAACCGGAATCGGACCAGGACCCCACCCGGCAAACGGCCCGCCAGCGCCTCTTCGCCCAGACCGAAGAACTGCCCCCGAGTGACATCTGGAAAGATAAGCCCGAAGAGCAGCAAGAAGGTGAGCCGGAAAAACCCGAGAAGGACCGCGAAGAGCCCGAAGAAGACCTCGAAACCCCGGCCTTCCTGCGCCGTCGTCGGTCATTGTTCGAGTAAGAGGTTATCGCATCAGCCAAAATCGAAACCGGCCGGGCTCAGAAGTTCGGCCGGTTTTTCCTATGGCGATTACCCGTGACTGCAGAGAAATCCCCGAATCTCCGCCTCATCCGCCATCGCATCGGCCGCACCCGGTTTCGTGCAGGCCAGGGCGGCTCCCGCGCGGGCAAAATCGATCGCTTCCCTCAGGGTTTTACCCTCGGCCAGACCCGCCGAGAGAATGCCCGCGAAGGCGTCCCCGGCTCCGACGGTGTCGACCGCTTTGACTTCAAATGAGGGGACGATCTCATCGCGCAGCGTCGGGCAATACAGCCCTGCCTTCCCCAGCGTCACGACCACCGTCTCGACCCCCTCGTTCAACATCGCGGCGGCACGGCGAATCCCGTCGAGAGAATCGCACGGGAAGTCGCTGATCTGCGCCGCTTCGATCTCGTTGACGATCAAGACATCCACGAACCGCAAAATTTCGGCGTCGAAAGGAATGGCCGGGGACGGATTGAGAACCACCCGGCAACCGGCGCGTTTGGCCACGCGAATCGCCTCGAAGGTGGCCTCGAGATTCGTCTCGAACTGCGTCAGGAAGACCTCGCTGCCTTCGAACGCCTCCTTCGAATCCCGAACATCCTCGATCGTCAAAACCGCCGAGGTGCCGGGCGCGACGGTGATGGCATTGTTGCCATTGTTTTCGTCCACCACGATAACCGCCGTGCCCGTGTGCGCCTCGTCGGTCTCTTTCAGATAGCGCGTCGAAACCCCGTAGCGTTCGAAGGCCTGCCGGGCCAGGGGCGCGAAGACGTCTCTCCCGATCTTCCCGATGAAGAGGACCTCCGCGCCGGCCTTGCGAGCCGCGACGGCCTGATTGAAACCCTTGCCGCCCGGCCCCATGCGAAAGGGACCGCCCGACACAGTCTCCCCGATGACGGGAATGTGCGGCGCGAAGCAGACAAGGTCGGTGTTATAGCTGCCGAAGACCGTGACGCGGGACATGCTGGCTATCCTTGGTGGAACTGGTTTACCTGCTTTCGGAACGAAGGTCGAGCCAGGCCATTTCCTCGGCCGTGAGCGTGACGTCCCAGGCCTCAAGACACTCTTGGAACTCCTTGCCGCTGTAGCACCCGACGAGGCCGAAGATGTTAAGCGGCGTGTTGGCGACGTAGGCCATGGCGATCTGCGGAATCGTCAGTCCCTTTTCCTTCGCCAGTTCCGACACACGATCCAACCGCTTGAAGTTCACCTCGTGGCAGTAAGCCTTGATACTGCTGCGGTCGACGGCCTTCATGCCCTCGAAGTTGTCGCGGCCGATGTTTCCGGCAAAGAATCCGCGGGCCAGACTCGACCAGGTGAAAAGGGGCATGTTCTGTCCCTTATACCATTCGCGAGCCGCTTCGTTCTGAGGACCGCTGAGACTGACGCAGTCCTCGCCCCACGGCGACTCGACCATCTCCGCCAAACTGTAGTTCGGGCTGCTCAGGGCGAATGGAACCAGGCCGTGCGCGTTGGCGTAGGCATTCGCCTGGCCGATCCGTTCGGAGGTCCAGTTGGAACCCCCAAAGGCTCTGATACGGCCAGCCTCAAGGTGCTGGTTCAGCGTCTCGACGATCGGCCCGACCTCGACCTCGGGATCATCGCGGTGCAGAACATAAACGTCGATAGTGTCGACTTTCATCCGAGCGAGGGAGTCCATAAGATCGGCGGTGAGATCATAGGGCGTAACCCGTTTACGGTCGGGGTTATGGTGGCAGCCCTTCGTGAGAATATTGACCTTGTCGCGAAGGCCGCGTTCACTTATCCACTGACCGAGGAGACGCTCGCTGCTGCCATTTCCGTAGATATGACCGGTGTCGAATGTGTTGCAGCCCTGGGCATAGACCGAATCGAGGACTTCCATACCCCAAGGCACGTTGGCGGGGTCGAGCATGATCGCCCCCTGGCAGAGGCGGGAGACAGGTTTTTCCAGACCGGGGATGTTGCCATATTTCATTTTGAGGCTCCTGTTCTTGAGTTGGAATTCTGGGTTTGCAGTTAACTGATCGGGTGTCTGAGTCCAAAGTTCGAAACCGGGATCCGGCTACTGGCTACTCTATTCCATCGGATACTTGACGCCCCACTGGCGGCGCAGTTCATCCAGTGTCCCCATGATACTGAGCGACTCGTCAAGGGGAAGAATCTCGCTTTCGGTGCGGCCTTCGCGTAGCAGGTTCCCCACCTCCATGACCTGGTATTCATAGCCGTTGCCCTGAAAGGCAAGGTTGACAGTTTCGTCCGGTTTTCCTGCCTGGATGAGAGTGGCGGTGGTGGCGTGCCAGTAGTCGGGGACGAGTATCTTCCCGTCCGTCCCAAGAATCCACGCCTGATGAGGGGTCTGAGTACGCACACCGCACGCCAGCGAGGCGAGTTTGTTGCCGGGATAGCGCAAAGCCATGACCGCTTGTTCATCCACTCCAGTCTCCCCGATCTCGGCGAAGCCTGTCACCTGGTCGGGCTTGCCCAGAACCATGGAGGCGTAGGAAACGGCATACACGCCCACATCGAGGAGTCCCCCGCCACCGAGATTCGGATCGAAGAGACGGCCTTGGGGATTGAATCCCGTGCGGAAGCCGAAATCAGCCAGGACCATCCGCGGTTCACCGATCGCCCCGTCGGCAATCCACTGACGCACTTTCAAGGTCACGGGAAGGAAACGGCTCCACATCGCCTCGAGGAGCGGGACACCGTTGGCCCGGGCACAGTCGACCATTTCGCGGGCCTGTTTTTCGTTGATGGCGAAGGGTTTCTCGCAGAGCACCGCCTTTCCCGCCTCCAGACAAAGAATGCTGTGTTCGCGATGGAGACTGTGGGGAGAGGCGACATAGATGGCGTCGACATCGGGGTCGGCCACCAGCTCCTGATAGCTCCCGTATGATGTCGGGGCGCCGTATTCTCTGGCGAACTCTCGGGCGCGATCGATATTTCTGGACGCGACAGCCGTCAGCTGCGCATCGGAAACGGTGAGGAGTCCTTTGGCGAGCTTGTGAGCGATGTTACCCGGCGCTAGAATACCCCAACGAGTCTTTCCCATGATTGCCTCCGGCTCTCAGCGATATGTCCTGCACACTCGGTCATTGTCCTGAAGGCGACTGGATTTGCAAGAGGGAAAGAACGACTTTTTATTCGGAACACGGAAAGGGCACAACCCCCTGTTCAATCATGAGAAACAGGAAACACGAACCAACCTACTGCTCTCCTCAGACATACAGTGCCGCATGCACGAGTTCAACTATGACTTCATACTCTCCCAACACATCACAACACGACCCGCGGGAAAGGTTACCCCACATAGCGCCCCACCCCCTATTC
>JABMPG010000683.1 GCA_013203855.1 bacterium | reverse complement strand
TCCCGGATCTGTCGCTCGCGCGAGATTCGAAGGTGGACGTGTGCGTTCATCTCAGCGCGCCGCTTCCACGGCTCGAGGGTTCGCTTGTCGAAACGAGCCAGCGGGTGGCGGGCGATCTGGTGGTTTCGCTGACGACGGCTGCCGAGAAGGGGCGGATGCTGGGGCTGGCGGCGGTGGTGCGCATGGAGAATCTGGAAGGGAATATTCAGGGACAGGATCTGAAATCTTACGCGCTTGTCTTTGAGCCCTCGATTCAGATCGGTCCGCAGGGGCGCACGGTGGAGCTGCCGGCGACATCGGTGCGGATGGAGGGGAATGGCGAGACGTGGCTGCGGGCAGATATGGCGGGACGGTGGGATCTGGCTTCCGATACGGGGCTGGCGTCGGCGACTCTGCATCCGGTGGACCGGCGGCTTTTGAACCTGGCCGGGGCGCCTCAGGGGATCGATTTCCGGGACACGAAAATCTCGGGCGGCGCTGCGGTTCGGGTGGAGCAGTCGGTGCCGAAACTTCTTCAGGCCCGGCTCGTGGTTCAGGATCTGAATCCGCGTGGTGGGGCTTTGCCGAAGGGCGGATTTCCCGCCACGGACGTGCGGATGGGTTTCGAGGCGTCTCAGGAGGCGATAGATCAGCCTCTCGTGATCCGGGAACTTCAGGCGGATATCATGCGCAATCAGGATGGGCGGCGTCTCGTTCTGGCCGATTTGAGAAAGCCGATTCCGCTGGACCCCCAGACGATGCTGCCGGTGGCGGGGCAGATCGGGCCTGAAGCGTTTGTTCTGGAGATCCGGGATTTCGACTTGGCGCAGTGGCAGACGCTGATTCCGGCCGGGACGGATTTGCAGATCGAAAGCGGGATGTGGCAGGGCGACTTGCAGCTGGGCGAGGCGCCGGGTCAGGCGGAGGCGGTCCGGCTCACGGGCAACTTTCAGGTGGCGAACCTGAAAGGCGTTTCGGGCGGGCAGACCTTCGGGCCCATGACGAAACGGGTGGACCTGGCGTTGAACCTGGATGCGGCGAAGCATCTGGTGGTGGAGAAAATGGTGGCGCGGCTTTCCCAAGGCGAGAAGCCGCTGGGCACGTTTGAAGTAACGGCCGATATGAATCTGGCGCCCCTTTCGGGAAAGGCGGGCGTTGTCGTCAGGGATCTTCGTGTGACGGCTCTGCCTTTCGGTTTTCTCAAGGAAGCGGGGCTTCCGCTCCGGGCGGGCGTGGTGAACGCGAAGGCGAACGCGAATCTTTCGGCGCAGCCTCAGACGATCCAGGCGACCTATCAGGTAACGGGGTCCGGGCTCGAACTGGCGCCCATGTCCGAGCAGGGGCAGGCCCTGACGGGTCTGGCCTTGGACGTGCAGGGGCAGTCGACCGTGGAGATGGGCGAGGCGGGTCCGCAGCGGCTGGATATTCCGTCGCTAAACATTCGCGCTACTCTGGGTCAGGCCGTTCTGGCCGCGCTTTCGGCGCAGGGGAGTCTGAACCTGGCCCGGCAGGAGGGATCGTTTCGGGCGGACATCGCCGAGGTGGACCTAGTTCCGCTTCTGGCCTGGCAGGGCGCGATCCCGGCCGAACAGATGCCTCGGGAGGCGAAACTGCAAGGGCACGTGCAGGTGGAGATTCCGCGGCAGAACACACTGAAGTCTTCCGGGAAGCTAGAGGTGCGGCCGTTGATCGTGCCGAATCCACAATCTCCAGACGGGCCGCCGAGTCCGTTGCGGGCGGCAGTGGTGAATTTTGAGAACACAGTGGATTTGCAGGAGCAGCGAATCCAGATCGAGACGGCGTCGATCGAGTTTCTGGGCGAGCAGGAATCGATTGGGAAGTTGACAGCAACCGGAACGGCCCGGTTCGCGCCGCTGGAAGCGGATCTGACAATTCAGGCTCCGGAGATTCGCCTGGGTCCGCTCGCGGCGCTGATGCCTCCGGCGGCGGTCGAGAAGTTGAATTTCGAAGGCGCTACTCTCCGGCTGGATGAGAAGGTGTGGCTCGAGCAGAAGACAGAGACTCCTTCCGGCGTCATGACAGGCACGATGCAGGTGCGGGGGCTGCTGCCTAAGGCGGGCGCGGCGAATCTTCCGCCTCTGGGTGTGGACGTTGAGCAGGAGATCGACTACCGCGAGTCGGTCGCCGATCTTCGCATGGTCCGGCTGTTGCTGCGTCACGGCGAAGGGGAACCGGAGGTGGTGAACGTGGCGGGGCGGGTGAAAATGACGGAGGCGGGGCCCGATGG
>JABMPG010000682.1 GCA_013203855.1 bacterium | reverse complement strand
GCGTTGTACATAGGGTCGGTGAAGTATTTGTTGAGGGAATGGATCAGGAGGGCGGCGGGCTGGCCGCGGCGGACAATGTCGACCCACGGGACGTCTTCGCAGACGTTGTTGCGGAAAACATTGTTCCGAACAAAGGCACCGGTCACGGAGTTGGGGCCGTACTTGAGTTGATAGGAGTTGTTGTCAAAGGTGCATCCCTCGACGGTGATGTTTTCCTCGAAGTTGACGATGGGGCTCCCGAAGTTATCCTCGAAGACGCAGTTTCGGATGAGTCCCTCGTCGAGCGTGTGTGTCTGATAGCCCAAGGGTGTGCCGACAATCGCGTCGGCGGGAATGGGCTCTTCGAATGTGTATAGATAGAAGCCGCTCCCCTGGTGTTTACAGCTGGCGATGGTGCGATCCTCGGGGGAATCGCCGACCCAGAAGCGGATCTTGTCGCCAGCGGGAACTGTGTATCCGGGCTTGGCGACGATGGAACCGTCGGGGCGGATCTCGGTGATGAGCCCGAAGGTCTTGCGGATGACGAGAGGGTCCATGCGGAGACCCTTGAAGAAGCAATCTTCCACCAGCAGTCTGCCGGAGTTCATGCTGAGGTGCATGCCGTCGCGTCCGCCTATCGCCAGGTTGCCGTTCTCGGGCCTGAAGGTGATTCTCCGGAGAGTCAGGTTGTGGTTGTATCCCGCGAGCATCCCCATTCCGGTGACATTGGGGTATTTGACGTTGTCGAAGGTGATGTCCTCCGAATACATAACGTCGCTCTGCGTGTTCACGTCCTTGGCGTTATGGTGCCAGGAGATGCCGTCGCCCACCGTCACCTTCTCAGAAAAACCCGCTCCGGTCATTTTCAGACGTCGGGCGTTGGTGCCGGGGACGGCTTCCCACATCTTTGTGATGTTGATACCGATGGTGAGTGTGGCTTCCGTCGGGGTGATCCCGAAGCGCTTCAGTTTTCCTGTTTCCAGATTCCAGACATGGGCCGACGCGCAACGCATGCCGTCGTAGGAGGGAAGACCTTCGAGGACTTCGATCTCGACGACGTCGTTTGCCGTATCAACGGAAACCACCCGTCCCGTCGAGCCGAAGGGGGGATTGTTGGCGAGGACGACGTTTTGGACTGTGATATCTTTGGAATCGCGGATGCGGAGCTGAAAATAAGGGGCGGCGTCGTTGCTGAGGGGATAGTTTCTCTCGAGGCGTGTGGAGGGTTCCCCGGAAGCGTCGGTCTTTCCGATCAGGGCGAGATCGTGGGCGTTGTAGATGCCGATATAGTGGCCGTCGCTCTGGCCGGGGATAGTGCAGGTGGTCATCATGTTGTAGGTGCCTGCGTCGAAAAGAACCTCGTTTTGGCCGCCTTGGATGGCGGTCTGAACGGCTTGGTTGATGGCGGCCATGTCGTCCCGGCCATCGTTAGGGATCGCCCCGAACTGGGAGACATGGAGGGCCTGCGCCTGGGGCGACAGGGAAAGGGTGAGACAGACAGCGATTACCAGCAACTTCACGTATTTCATGCAGAGATCTCCGTTCGGTGTTTTTGCTTGACCGGGGTTTCCGGCTGATGGTGTCCGTTTGAGGCAGGGAAACAGCCCATACAATCACCAGAATTCTATCAGTTTCGCGTTCAAGGTTCCAAGTTCGAAATTCAGAGTCTGGAGAGCGGAATTTGAGGTTGGGGGACTGGGAACTGTGGTGGGAATGACCGCCGGGAGCGCCGGTCCCACACTAGTCGATTCCGAGGAGGAGCCAGAAGAGGCGCCTCTTTTCGAGGATGATCTGGGCGGTGACCTGGGAATCGATTTTCAGTTCGGGCCGTGGGGCGTTGGCGGAGGGCTGGGGGGGGCTCAGGGAGGCGTAGATGAAGTAGACGCCTTCGGCCGATTCAGCCGCCGGGTTGTCGCCGAAGCCTGTGGGGCGTCTGGCTTCGCTGATGCGGAAGACTTTGCCTAGGGGGGAGGCGTAGCGCATGGCGTCGTACATTTCAGGCTTGTAGCGAACGGGCTGTCCCCGACGCACCTTGTGAAGGTTGCGTTCGGTTCCCGAAATCCGGACGATCTGGTCGTCGCCAAGGGACATGTAAACGAGTAGGTCTCCCTGGCGGATCATCTGTCCTTCGTGTTTCTTTGGGATTCTCAGGATGCAGCCGTCGCCGGGGGCGGAGACGATGGAAAGGCGGTTGTACTTGTCCTGAAGGAAGGCAAGTCGGCGTTTGACTCCTCGGATGCGGGTGTCGATGAGGTGTTCTTCGGCCTGCATCTTTTTGAGCAGAATGTCGCCGTACCCTTCCTTGATGAGGTTGAAGCGTTCCTGGAGGCGGTCCACTTCGATTTTTGACTGGTCGTACTGGAGTCGGGCGCGGTCGACCTCCTGTTCGCTGGCAACGCCGGACTCGGCCAATTTCTGCGCGCGGTCGAGTTGGGCTTTGAAGAACTCGAGGTCGTTCTGGCTCTTGGCAACCTGCTGGCTGATTTCCCAGAGTTCGGCGGGGAGGGGGAGTCGGGCCTTGATTTCGCGTTCGGCCTGTTTGACCTGGAGCTCGGCCTCGAGGTTTTCGAGGTTTTCCTGTACCAGTAGCACCTCTTCGTGGAGGCCGGGGATCTCGAGGCGCAGGAGAATCTGGCCGGAGGTCACCGTGTCGTCTTCGCTGACATACCGTTCCTGGAGGAGACCGTCGATAGGGGCGAAGATATCGCCGTAATCGGACGGGAGAACAACGCCCTGTGCAACATACGAGTCTTCGATGGGGGCGAGGCAGAGGGCCGTAACCACGGCGATGGCGATGAAGAGCGTGACAGCCAAGGTTCGCCGGACGGCTCTCAGGCGTTTGTCAAATGGTTGGGGGGGGCTGTCCGTACGGCGCGCACGGATGCGGTGTAGCGAGGAGAGGCGGCTGGCTTTTTCCTCACGTGGGTTAGGCTCATAGGTGGAGTGGTCTCTATCGCCCATTATTTCTCTTCCGAAGCGCGGGCATTACTCGCCGTGTCTTCGTCATTGTGGTTGGCGTCCGCCTGCGCCTTCATAGCGGTCTCGGCCAGAGAGGCCATGCTCTTGGCATTCTCGAAGATTGTTTCGACGGTGGCGCCTTCGGTCGTCTGAAGGTAAAGGGAGGCGTAGATTCCGCCGCGTTTCAGGAGTTCGTGATGGGTGCCGATCTCGGCAACGCGTCCGTGGTTGAGGACGACGATCTTGTCCGCGTTCTGGATGGTGGAGAGGCGGTGGGCGACGATGAAAACGGTTCGACCACCGAGGAGTCGGTCGAGAGCCTGCTGGACAAGTTTTTCGCTGTGGGTGTCGAGGGCGCTAGTGGCTTCGTCGAGGATGAGAATGTCGGGGTCTCTGAGAAAGGCTCGGGCGATTGCGACTCTCTGTCGCTGGCCGCCGGAAAGGAGTTGTCCGCGCTCCCCGACTTGGGT
>JABMPG010000681.1 GCA_013203855.1 bacterium | reverse complement strand
TGTTCGATCGTTTGCGTGGCATCGATTATGATGAAGCGATACTCATCGGCCAGTTTGAGATACTCATCGTTGATCCTTCCCTGAAACAGACGAAAACTCTCGTATGGATCCGGGGAGAAACCCATGTCCATCCCGGCCTCGTGATACTTGAGTTTGGGGCGGCCGGCGAGAATTCGGTCGAGTGCCGTGTTCAATGGGACCTTGAAGAAGAAGGTGATGTCGGGTTCCCGTGCAAAGTTGTAGAGATTCCGCACCCATCGGGTGTCGCATTTACGCACGGCGTCGCGCACGAAAGCGGTATAGATAAAGCGGTCGCAGAGCACGATATGCCCGGCCCTCAACAGCGGCTCGATCTGCATCTCGTACCGGTCCGCGAAATCGGCGCAGTGGATCAGAGAGAAGGTGGTCGGAGTGAGGAGTTGCCGTTTCTTGCCCTTCTTGGTGGCCTGTTTCACGATCACGGAGGAGTTCCATTCACTGAGGAAGACGCGGTAGCCCTCCAGTTCGAGCCATCGCTTGAGCAGATACAATTGCGTGGATTTTCCCGAGCCGTCCAGGCCCTCCACGGCGATGAGCAACCCGGAAGGGACAGGGGTTTTTCTCCCGGGGGCTTGGCTTTTTTGAATCGTCATTATTGAGTATTCGCCTCTCAGCTCTGGGCGCCATTCTGATTTGCAGTTTTCAGCGTGTCAACCTGTTTTCCCTTCGGCCCCTCCTGCCTGCTCGCGAATCGTTCGGATGTAGTCCTCGAAAATGCGCTTCCCCGCCAGGGGATAGACGAAGAATCGTCCGCGCAACGCCTGGATGACGCCGATGCAGCAACAGATTCCATAGGCGGTGGCGGTGAGTGTCAGCATGGCGGTGGCGAAGTGGTCCGTTCCGATCTGAACGCTTCCGGCGAGCGTCGGGGCGAGGGATTCCAGGATGACTCCCAAGAGGTCGGACAGCAGGTAGAGGAACAACATCGGGATTACGGCCATCAGGAAGAGCAGTTGGAAGGTGATGCCCTGTCGCGCGTGAAAGCCCGCCGCCCGGCTGCCCTCGCGGCACAGAAAGTACAGCAGCGCGTTTGCTACCAGCGCCCACACGGGCACGACGGTCGAGAGGTGACTGAGAACGGCCAGTCCCCTGTCTTCGGGTCGCATCAGGGGAAGGGAGTTGGTATCCCGCTCCGGCATATTTGAATCCGCGTTTCACTCAGTTTATGGACTTTATCAAGCCGGTCTTCACCCTTTTTCAAAGGGGCTCCACCGGGCGTCCGTCAGCTCTATCAGACCTACGGGCGGAATGCAAACGGAAAGCCGTCGGTATGGGTTCGAAACCGTTACCAGCGGTTTCCCGGGGCTGAAACCAGAACGAGTACGCAACCCGATATGAACAGCCCAAAACCTGCTGTTTTCCAGCCCAAAAACAATTTGGATCAAGCTTGAATCAAGGGACCGTCCGGACCCTCCGGGGATAAAACGGCGCGTCTGGCGGACAGGAGCCTCTCGCCTCGTCACGACCCGGATATCCCAGGAAGAAAAAGGAGCCCCGAGCATGACCATCCCGCAATTAACACGAGTGTGGCGCGTTGCCAAAGAGTTGGACGTTTCCAGGAAACGAATCTATCAAATGGTCCAGGAAGGCAAGTTGGACGCCGTGCGTCTCGGTCCGCGGTCCATGCGGATCACCCGGGACAGTCTGGAGCGGTTTATCTCCGGCCAACGGCAGAAGAATCGCGAGGAATTGGGTCTGGACTTGCTGACCAAGCCCGCTCGCCGATTTTCCCGGCGGTGAGATTGAAGCGAAAGGGGGCTCTCGCCCGCCCTCACCGAGTGTGGCGGGCGGCGAGGGCCCCTTCTGGGAGGTGTCCGGGAGGGGATGTTTCGAAATCTTCAAAAATCCTTGCCTCGCCGATGGGAATCCCATAGAATCCGGCACTTCTTGTTCCGCTTCTCACAGCTGGGTTGTGATGCGGATGGGAGAGTGGCGTTGCTTTTTCATCTCCACGGTTATTTGGGAGTGCATGGGGGCCAGTTGCGCTGGATGAATAACTTTATCTTGAGGAGGAATCTCTTATGCTGCACGAACCTTCGGCACAGGCAGGCAAGGACAACGCCGCCGACTACAAAATGCGCCTTGGGGTGAAGATGTTCATTTTCTACACGCTTTTCTATGTGGGGTTCGCGGCGATCAACGTTATCAGCCCTGTCCTGATGGAGAAGCCGATCGTCTTCGGCATGAACCTGGCCTGCACCTATGGTTTCGCGCTCATCATAGTGGCCTTGATCATGGCTCTCGTCTACAACCACATGTGCACGAAGCAGGAGGGCATCCTCAACACGGACGAGTCCCAGGAAGTGGACTCCCATCCCAGTAAGGAGGACAAATAATGGCTATCGCCATCTTTCTCCTTTTCGTGGTTCTGGTGCTGGCGGTTTCCTTTTATTTCGCTCGCAAGACTCAATCGGCGGGGAACTATTTCGCGGCCGGTGGGAAAATCCACTGGTCGGTCAACGGGATCGCCTTTGCGGGCGACTATCTTTCGGCCGCCTCTTTCCTTGGGATCTGCGGTATGATCGCGACGGTCGGGTATGATGGCTTTCTCTATTCGATCGGGTATCTGGCTGGCTGGATCGTCGCTCTGTTCCTGGTCGCCGAACCGATGAAGCGGATGGGCAAGTACACCTTCACCGATGCTCTTGACATGAAGTACAACTCAAAGGGCATCAAGTTGGCTGCGGCTCTGAGCACTCTGATCGTGTCGATCTGCTATCTGATCCCGCAGATGGTTGGCGCCGGCGTGCTTGTGGAGCCGCTCCTCAACTTGCCGCACTATGTCGGGGTGATCATGGTCGGCGCGATTGTGATCACGATTATGGCGACGGCGGGGATGACGTCGACTACTTACGTGCAGTTTCTCAAAGGCGGTCTCCTAATCATTTTCTCCACCGTGCTGGTGGTCGCGGTTCTGGTGCGGGGGCTTTCGACCTCGCCGGACCAGGGGGGCGAGGTTCCGTTCCATGAATACCAGACCGTGGAACTGGCGGATCTGCCTGGGGCGGCCGTCGCGACAACCATTGAGGCCGCTGGCCACGAGTTCGTGAAGGTGGCCCGCGACGGCGATTCTTCGTGGTGGATGCAGACCGAGTCGGGAGCGCTTCAGGAGATTCAGTGGGAGACCAAGACCGCTGACGGGCGTGACCTGGTCAACGGCAAACCCGCTATGCAAGGTGAAAACGAGTTGCGTCAGGTGTCCCACCTGGTGCAGATAGCTGGAGTGAAAGGATCGGGGGCGCGCTCCAAGAACCTGTCGCCCTTCAAGTTCCTTTCCCTTCTCGGCGACAAAGATACCGTCGTCCAGCGTTGGAAGAGCGCCAAGGTCATGGACGGGAGTGACAATGTGACCTTGTACTATCCGGTTTTGACTGCCGGCAACAAGATCATGCGTCCCGGCATCAAGTTCAAGGTGCAGGGCTCGCCGATGGAGCGGCTGGATTTTATCTCGCTGATGCTGGCTCTGTTTTGCGGAACGGCGGCGCTGCCCCATATCCTCATCCGGTACTATACGGTTCCGAGCCCGGCGTCGGCGCGTAAATCGACCATCGTGGCGATCGCGGCAATCGGATTCTTCTATATTCTGACCCTTTTCATGGGGCTGGGCGCGATGACTAACGCGACGATCAATCCCGTGACCAATAACATGTCGGCTCCGTTGCTGGCACGCTCCTTCGGCACGTTCCTTTTCGCGATCATCTCGGCCATCGCCTTTGCTACCGTTCTGGGAACGGTGAGCGGGCTGATCGTGGCGGCGTCGGGAGCGGTGGCGCATGATCTGATGGATCGCTTCGCCGGGCTGAACATGACTGAGAAGGGCAAGGTCCGCGCGGGCAAAATCGCCGCCTTCGGGGTGGGAATCATTGCGATCATTCTGGGTATCCTGTTCCGCGGCATGAACGTTTCCTTCCTCGTGGGTTGGGCTTTCGCTGTCGCGGCCTCGGCTAACCTGCCGGCCATCATTATGATCCTTTTCTGGGGCAAGACGACGAAGCAGGGAATAACGGCCTCGATCTGTGTCGGTATCGTCGCCGCGATCGGTCTCTTCCTGATCTCGCCCAGCATGTATCCCAAGTACGGTCTGCCTGCGGAAGCGGCTCCTTTTCCGCTGATGAACCCCGGCATCGTCTCAATCCCGCTGAGTTTCATCACTCTGGTGGTTGTGTCGCTGCTGACGCAGAAGAAAACGGCGGCCTGATCTGGCCCGTTTGCCTGGTGACTGAATCCCCGCTGGCCGGAATATGCTTCCGGCCAGCGGTTTTCGTTTCCGCTGTTTCGTTGGAAAAGCGAGGCTTATGTGGTACGATTTGGTCTGTCCGGCTCGGGAGCGCCCTTACGGATGAATCGAACCACTTGCGTCGATTTTCACTGCCACTCGAATCTCAGCGATGGCTATTTCGCGCCCGAGGTGCTGGCGCATAAACTTGCCGACGCGGGTGTGCATTATGCCGCGCTCACCGACCACGATACTGTAGAGGGGCTCGATCGGTTTCAGCAGGCCGCCCAAGCGCGTGGGATGGGCGCCATCGCGGGTGTGGAGCTCTCCCTTGAGTATCAAGGTCACCAGATCCACCTTCTCGCTTATGGTTTTGATCCGGCCCACGAGGCAATCCGAGCCCTTCTTGGCCTCAAGGACTCCGTCGCTGCCGTCATTCAAAGTGTCCATCGGGCCGGAGGCATCGTCTTCCTTGCCCACCCTATTCATATTGGTCTGGAGTGGGAACGCCTCGACGAGGTGCTGGTCGAACTGAAATCGCTCGGTCTGGACGGGGTGGAAGCATACTTTAAATCCTATACGCCTGCCGAACAGACTCACCTGGCACAACTCGCGGAGAAGCACCATCTTCTTACGACGGGTGGTAGCGACTTCCACGGCCCGGCTTTGGCGGGGCCTCGCGCGCCGGGCATCGCGATTCTCTCACCCGACTGGAAGCGGTTTCGCGAGGCCTTGGGAAAAAGCCTGACCAACGGCCGGGGGACCAGCGAGCGGCCAACTCCGCAAGCGCGAACGCCGCAGTTGGATTGGAACTGGTTCTTCCTGCGCATCGTTCTTCCCGCCTTGCTGGTCGTGTGTTTCTTTGTCGCATTCCCTTTCGCGATCCTCATTCCGACCATGAAGTCGAGCCTTCTGGAACGCAAACGTGAGATGATCCGCGAACTGACTAACTCGGCGTGGAGCATTCTGGCCGAGTATGAGCGGGAGGAACGCGAGGGGCGAACGACTCGTGCCGAGGCTCAGCAAAACGCCATCGCCCGCGTCGAATTCCTTCGTTACGGGCGGGAGGGCAAGGATTACTTCTGGATTACGGACATGCACCCCCGAATGGTGATGCATCCCTATCGCAAGGATCTCAACGGCCAGGATCTGAGCGATTTCCGCGATCCCGACGGCGTCGCGCTCTTCGTTGAATTTGTCCGCGCCGTCGAGGCAAAAGAGCATGGCCACGTCGACTACGTCTGGCAATGGAAAGACGATCCCCTGCGTCTCGCGGCCAAGCAGTCCTATGTGCGCGGCTTCAAGCCCTGGGGTTGGGTGATTGGCACGGGTATCTATGTCGAGGACGTGGAGAAGGAAATCGCGGCGATTACCGGCCGGGTGATCAATTTTTCGTTCCTGATTACCATCGGGGCGGGAATTCTGCTTCTGGTCGTGGCGCACCAAAGTTTGCGCATCGAGCGTCGGCGCTATGTGGCCGAGCGCGACCTGCGCGTGTCCCATGAGAAGTATCGCGCGCTGGTCGAAGCGGCCACCGAGGGCACCCTGATGGTACTGGATCAGCGCTGCACTTTCGCCAACAAGACGATGCTCGATATGCTCGGCTATACCGCCGAGGAAATCGCCTTCATGGACATTCACGATATGCTTCCGTCCGACGGGGACTCGGCTCATCCCGCCGCGACGGCCATCGATTCCCTGATGGACGGCGTGGAAGTGGCCGGACCCCTCGAAGCCAGATTGAGGCGCAAAGATGGCAGCCTTCTGGACACGCTGCTCTACCCTACGCGGTTTTCTTTTGCCGGCCGCGATGGCGTCATTCTGAACGCACGGGACGTGGGGGGTCACAAAACAGTTGAAGAAGAGCTCGGAGCCAGCCGGGAGAAATATCGCGCCCTGACCGAAGCGATCAATATCGGCGTCTTCCGAGCTCACTTCGACTCGAAAGGTTCCTTTCTCGAGATCAACCAGGCGGGTCAACGGATTCTCGGAATGAGCGGCGAACCGGTCGCGGATCACAACTTGCACGCGGCGCTTGCCGATCCCCATTCCTTCCGTCAAATCTTCCAGACTCTCTCGGCGGAGGGTTCCGTGAAGGAGATGATCGTTCAACTCCGCAAGCCCGACGGCGCCCTCACGACGATCTCTTTGTCTGCCATGGTGGTCCTCGATGAAGAGAGCAAGCCGCGGTTCTGCGACGGCGTTTTCGAAGATGTCTCCGAGCGCCGCCGAAAGGAAACCGAGCGCGAGAATCTCATCGCGCAACTCCAGAGTTCCCTGCTCTTCCTGAGCGAACCCGTGCGCAACTCCATCTCCCCCGCGCTGACGTGCCCCATGACCATTTCTATCGGGGAGGCGGCGGAAAGGATGGCTCGTGAGAATTCCAGCGCCATTGCCGTCACCACGCCAGAAGGCGACGTGGCAGGCATCGTAACCGACCACGACCTGCGCGAACGGGTCGTGTCGAGAAACCTCGACAGTTCCCGCCCAGTTTTTGAAATCATGAGTTCTCCGGTTGTCTCTATTCCAGACTGGTCACCGATCTACGAGGCCTTCCTCCTGATGCGTGAAAAGCAGGTCCGGCACCTTGTGGTCACGGGAAGTTCGGGCAAGATTTCCGGCATGACTCGGAACAAGGATCTGGTCCGCCTGGATCGATACTCGGCCGTGGTATTGACTCACGAGATTCAGCGCGCCAAGGACATTTCGGAACTGACTCGCTGTCACGACCGCCTGCCCGCCCTCGTCGGTTCCCTGGTCGATTCCGGCGCGCTTCCGCGCAATATCAGCCGGATCATTACCGCCGTTTCGGATGCGATTTTCGAGCGCGTCATCACGTTTGCGCTGAACGAGCTCGGGCCCGCTCCCGCGCGGTTCTCCTTCCTCGCTCTGGGGAGCGAGGGCCGGGAAGAGCAGACGATGAAAACCGACCAGGACAACGCCATCATCTACGAAGATCCGCCGCCGGACCGCCACAGCGAAGTGGCCGACTATTTCCAGATTCTGGGCGAGAAGGTCTGCGAGGCGCTGAACCGCGTGGGCTACTCCTTCTGCCGGGGCGACATGATGGCCCGCAATCCGAAGTGGAACCAGCCCCTGAAGAAATGGGAGGAGACCTTCACCCACTGGATCGTGGAACCGGACAGCGAGGAGCTGCTCAAGTTCAACATCGTCTTCGATTTCCGCAGCGTCTTTGGCGACGCGGCCCTGGCCCACGAACTGCTCCAGCACATCCACTCCGTGCTGGAGAATCGTCCCCCGTTCTTCCAGCATATGGCCCGCAACATGCTGCTCTACAAGCCGCCCCTCGGCCTCTTCGGACAAATCGTCACCGGCTCGGGCGGCGCCGATCCGGACACGTTCAACATCAAGGACGCCATGTTGCCGATTGTCAATTTCGCGCGTCTCTATGCGCTTCAGCACCGCATCGAAGAGACCAATACTATCGACCGAATCAACCAGCTCCGTGCCCAAAACGTCCTCCGCCAAGACAGCCACCGGGAACTTACCCAGGCATACGGCTGCCTGATGCAGCTGCGCTACAAGCGCCAGATCGAAGCCCTGCAAGAAGGCCGCAAACCGGGCAATTCCGTCAATCCCAAGAGTTTGAGCCAGATCGAAGCCGGCATGGTCAAAGAAGCCCTGTCGCAGATTTCCATGATCCAGAAGAGGGTCAGTTTCGACTTTACCGGAAGCGGTTGAGAGGGATCGATAGCAGAGCGATCTCCATCGAAACCAAGTCTTCAGTCTACCCTCTGAAACGCAGTAACCTCGGGGCACGCAAAGGGGGAACTGCGGACACGTCTGCTTTGGCAGAAGGTCTCCGTGCCACCTGTTTCGGCAAACGCCCTGATTCCGGCTTGCGCCGGGGAGGCGTCTGGTCTATAAAGAGTGTTTCGTGCGGTCGTCTGCCCATAGAGGAGGCGAGCCGGAAAGGACTTGCCGATGCTGGACATTCATCTCTTTCGCGAGAATCTCGACGCTGTCAAGAAGGGTCTTGTGGCCAAGAAGGTCGATCCTGCCCTGGCTGACAAGGTCGTTGCCTTGGACGACCAGCGCCGGGATGCGACCTACCGCGCCGAGCAGTTCAAGAAGGAGCGCAACGAATCGTCCAAGAGAATCGGGCAGATGATCAAGGACGGGGGCGACGCCGAGCCGATCAAGGCCCGGGTCCGTGAAATCGGCGATGCGATCAAGAGCCTCGACGATGAACTGCGTCTGGTCGAGGAGGAACTGCACCGTATCCTCCTTGTCCTGCCAAACCTGCCGAGCGAGACCTCGCCCGTCGGGGTCGATGAAGAGTCCAATGTTTTCGTGCGGGAGTGGGGCGAGAAGCGCTCTTTTGACTTTCAGCCCAAGCCCCATTGGGAACTCGGGGAAGCCCTCGATATCCTTAATCTGGAGAAGGGCGCGCAGCTGACGGGCAGCATGTTCTTCGTTCTCAAGGGTCAGGGCGCCCGGCTCCAGCGCGCTCTCATCAGCTACATGGTTGACATGCACGTTGACAAGCACGGCTACACCGAGGTGCGCGTGCCTTATCTCGTCAACCGCGAGACCCTCACCGGCACGGGCCAGCTGCCCAAGGCCGAACATGACATGTATCGCGTCGAGAGCGATGACCTTTTTCTGATCCCGACGGCCGAAGTGCCCGTGACCAATCTGCACAGCGGAGACATTCTTTTCGCCCAGGATCTGCCCAAGGCCTATGTCGCCTACACGCCCTGTTTCCGCCGCGAAGCCGGGGCCGCCGGCAAGGACACGCGCGGTAT
>JABMPG010000680.1 GCA_013203855.1 bacterium | reverse complement strand
TTCTTTTTAGCCAGGGCAGTAAGAGCCAACAGCACAGCGGAAGCATTGTTATTTACCACCATTGCCGCCTCGGCACCGGTGATTTTCGTAAGCAGATACTCGGTCATGCAGTTCCGCTTGCCGCGTTTTCCCGTTTCGAGGTCGATCTGCATGTTGCAGCAACGGCTTTGCCCGGCAAGAGCATCGACAGCACGCCGCGGCAGAACGGCCCTGCCGAGGCCGGTGTGCAGGATGATACCGGTGGCATTGACCACATGACGCAGGCTTTCGGCCTCGATTCCGCGCAACATCTCGTGCGCTTTTGTCACAATCTCGCCGATACCGGGGGACGTTTCTCCGGTTTTAAGGTGGCTCCTGTACCTGTCGAGGACTTCCTGTATGGCTTCCAGGACGGCAGTCCGTGAAAATTCCTCAATCATATCCTGGACATCGGATTCTTCAAGAAGCCGTGATACCGAGGCAAGATTTCTTCTCGGATCGTTGTTTTTATTTTGTAGGTTTTTCATTCTGTTCCAAACCAGAATTTATTAATTGTCCACGAAACATAAAAAACAAAAGCATATATACGATATTTGATTTGTCTGATTATAAAAATGCTTTTTTCAGTGAAATCCGGGTTCATCCGTGGCTCAATAAAATGGCGGAGGTGAATGGGAGTCGAACCCACCCGCCGCTGTTAAGCGGCTCAACGGTTTTGAAGACCGCGGGGACCACCGGGCCCCTCTCGCCTCCACGTCCAGCCCGGTCACAGAGGCCCAAGCCTCTTTCCTTAGAGCTTACGAGAGGTTCAGAAAACGGTCAAGCAGGAAAACGTCCGGTTTTCGCAAGCCGCCATTGACATCACAGAGAAGGTATGTTACTCAAAACTGGTTGGGTTATGTAAGATTCTTGGAAATGCGGCGTTCCCGTTCACTCCCCGGTTACCGCCCGCTGATTTCAGAACGTCGATGCAAAGAAAGAGGCACCCATGGCGAGTATCATAGTAGTGGACGATGACGACCAAGTCCGAGTGATGCTCCGTCAGATGCTGGAGCGCATCGGTCACGAAGTTCGGGAGGCGTCAACCGGGAACGAGGCGCTGAAGTGCTATGCTGAAGAGCCCGCCGACCTGGTCATCATGGACCTGATCATGCCTGACAAAGAAGGCATCGAGACAATCACCGAGATGCGCAGAAAGTTCCCGCGCGTCAAGATCATCGCCATGTCGGGCGGCGGCCGGATCGGGGCCGACAACTATCTCGAAATCGCCAGCAAACTCGGCGCCCAGCGAACCCTGTCAAAACCCTTTAATCTCGAAAAAATCCAGCAAGCCCTCAACGATCTGCTCTGAGAAAAGATGATCCCCCGACCCCTCCCTCAGACCGATTTCCGGCTCTTGGTTTTTTCCGTAACCACTTTTACCTGATTCCCACCGGCCTCTTTGGCCAGATAAAGCGCATTATCCGCCCACGAGACAAGCGTCTGAGGGTCGCTATCCTGACCCGGGCAGTGCAGAGCCAGCCCCAAGCTCACCGTCACGACCCTTTGACCACGCTTCGAATACAGATGCGGGATTTGCAGGTCCTCGACGGCCTTTCGCAGGGCCTGAGCCACCTGAAGCGAGCCAGTCATCTCAGTGCCCGGCAAAAGAGCCAGGAACTCCTCACCGCCGTATCGCCCCAAGCTATCCGACGCGCGCATCAGACAGCCTGACAGAGCAGTCGCCACTTGGTGCAAACACACGTCTCCGGCGGGGTGTCCATAATGGTCGTTAAAGGTCTTGAAAGAGTCGATATCGATCATCACCGCAGTCAGGGGCATCCCGAGACGCAAGGCCCGGCGCCATTCTCGATCGAGGAGATCGTCGAGTTGACGCCGGTTCGGAATTCCCGTCAACTGATCGACATAGGACAGATCCTCCAACTTAGCAGCAAGCGCCTCGAGCTGCCCGACGCGAACAGCCAGAGCCTTCTGCAACTTCACCATCCGCTCCCCCACCCGCAACCGAGCCCGCAATTCGTGAGGATCGAAGGGCTTGGAGACATAGTCATCCGCGCCCGCATCCAGACCCCGAACAATATCATCCTTGCTGTTCTTCCCAGTGAGAAGAATCGCATAGGTAGTTCGTCCCAATTCCCGAAGCCGTGCGCAGACCTCGGGCCCCTCCATCACCGGCATCACCCAGTCCAGAATCGCGATCTCGGGCGGATTGTCCTCCTGGAGAACCTTCCACGCCTCCCGTCCGTCGCAGGTGACTACGACCTCGTGGCCCCATTTTCTCAGGGTCGATTCCAGCAGACGGCAGGAAACCATGTCGTCCTCCGCGATCAGCACCCGAGAGCGGATCTGCTGGTCCTCCTCCAGGATGGGAGCAGTATCGGAGGAAAGAATCATGAGAGGCAAGTGTCTCCTGTCTCAAGGACAGCGGCAACGGATTCGAACTCGGAAACCAGACACTGGAAAGCGTTTGCGGCTTCGTCGAGTTTGCCTTCGCGGGCGGCAGACTCCACCTGCCTGGCGGCCTCCTGCACGGCAAGAGCCCCAATGTTGGCGGAAGCGCCCTTTATCGAATGAGCCAGACGCTCCACTACCGCATGGTCATCCTGTTCGAACGACTCCCGGATCTTCTGCAACTGGCAGGGCGTATCGTCCAGATAGAGTCGATAAAGTTCCTCGAGAAGTTCCACATCGCCCCCCGTTCTCTCAAGAGCGCCCGCACGGTCCAGGAGATGGCTGTTCTCCGGAGACTGAGGCGGGACAATCGGACTGATATCCTCGTCATGGCCAGCGTCGACAACAACCGCGACGGCTGGCGAATCCGCGACGGGATCTTCCTGGAAAAGCAACGTCGCGATAGTGTGGAACAACTGATTCTGGCGAAGAGGTTTGGTGATGTAATCCTCCATACCCACCTCGAGACAGCGCTCGCGATAGCCCTGGATGGCATGGGCGGTCATAGCGATGATGGGCACATGGCGCCCCGTTTCCGCCTCCCGTGCGCGAATCGCGCGAGTCGCTTCAAAGCCATCCATTTCAGGCATCTGCACATCCATAAGGATGAGATCCACCGCCTCGGTCTCATAGAGATCAACCGCTTCGAGGCCATTGGCGGCCAATATGACCTGGTGACCTCGATTCTCAAGAATTCGGAGAATCAGCCGCTGATTCACAACATTGTCTTCGGCCACCAGAACGCGCAGAGACCGGTCGATGCGGGTCGAATCTTCCTCCGGCCGGGTCTCGAGGACAGATGCCCCACCGCCATAGATCCGATTCAGAACCTTACAGAGATCAATAGTCTTGACGGGTTTGTGCAACCTCGCCGAAACACGGAACCGGTCCCGCGACACAGACCCGGGACTGTTGCCGGAAACCAGAAGCATCACCACATTCAGATCATCGAACCCACGATCCCGCCGGATCCTCTTGAGCAGCTTTGCCCCGTCCATCCCAGGCATGCGCGTATCCAGGAGAGCGATATCAAGAGGGGCTTCCCTATCCAGAGCCGTATTGAGCAACTCCAGCGCCCCGGCCCCCGAATCGGCCGTATACACGTCCAGTCCCCACACACGCAAAGATTCTTCAAGAGCCCGGCGACAGGTCGCATTGTCATCGACAATGAGAATCTTCTTGCCATGCAGCCTGGGATCCGGCACGGGCAATCCCATGCAAGGTGCTTCCTGCAGGCCGAGAGTCGCCGTGAAAGCGAAAGTAGAGCCCGACCCGCCTTCGCCACACATAGGCTCACTTACGGGGCTCTCCACCCAGATTCGGCCCCCCATCATCTCCGCCAACTGCCGCGAAATCGCCAGACCCAAACCCGTCCCACCGAAACGCCGAGTGGTCGATCCGTCAGCCTGGGCGAAGGACTCGAAAATCAGGCCCCGCTTATCCTCAGAAACCCCAATACCCGTGTCGCTGACGGCAACCAGCAACTGCACCGAATCCTCGGACCGACTCTCCACCGAAATGTGGAGAACGATCTCTCCCTCGGTGGTGAACTTCAGGGAATTTCCGACCAGATTGAGAATGATCTGCCGAAGGCGTCCTGAATCCCCCACCAGGCCGTCCGGAACATCCGGAGCGATCAACGTCACCAGCTCGAGCTTCTTCTCGTTCGCTCGAAGAGCGAAACTGCCCATGCAATCGCCGATGCACTCCCGAAGGCTGAAATCCACCGGGTCCAGATCCAGCTTGCCCGCTTCGATTTTCGAGAAATCCAGAATGTCGTTGATAAGCGTGAGAAGCGAGTCGGCGCTGACCTGAATCGTTTCGGCCATCTCGCGCTGCTCCAGATTCAGTTCCGTGTCCAGAAGCAACTCGGTCATGCCAATCACCCCGTTCATGGGCGTGCGGATTTCGTGACTGACATTGGT
>JABMPG010000679.1 GCA_013203855.1 bacterium | reverse complement strand
TCACCTGGCAGGTCGAAATGCCCGCCGATGAAGTGCGCCGCCGGTTCAAGCACCCCCTCCTCCAGCCCGTCCTGGACTTTGCCGAGGTGTGGTTCAAGGAACGGGACCGCATCACATTCCATGACCCTCTCGCCGCCGCCGTCATCTTCGATGAAAGCCTTTGCACCTTCGAAAAAGGCCAGGTCGAGGTCGAAACGGAAGGAGCGAGCCCGGGACGCACGGAATGGACGCCCAACCCGCAAGGTCGTCATGAAGCGGCAACAAAGGTGAATGCTTCCGCCTTCTTTGACCACTACTTTTCCCTTTTTCCCTTGGACGAAACCACCCGATAGTCTATTCTGGCCGAAAGATTGGAAACACTCCCACGCTTGTCCGGCGACATGGCCGGATCATTGGAGACGCCCATGAAGCGATATGGCATGGTGCTGAAGGTCCGGCCCGAAAAACTCGAAGAGTACAAGAAACTTCACGCCAACGTCTGGCCGGACATCTTGAAGATGATCCGCGAATGCAACATCCGCAACTACTCGATCTATTACAAGGACGGCTACCTCTTCAGCTACTACGAGTATCACGGGGAAGATTACCAGGCAGACATGGCGAGGATGGCCGCCGACGCGACCACCCAAAAATGGTGGGAAGTCTGCATGCCCTGCCAGATCCCCCTTGAGACCCGCCAGGAAGGCGAATGGTGGGCCGACATGGAGGAAGTGTTTCACACGGATTGAAGCGGTCGAGGAAAGCAGATGAACTCCAGGAAAAGAGTGCTGGCAGCAATACGGCACGAAGAACCCGACCGGACGCCCGTCGATCTCGGCGCCACGCCCAGTTCCGGCATTTCCGCGATCGCCTACAACAACCTTCGGAAGCATCTCTGCCTCCCGCCGCGACCCGCCCGCGTCTATGACGTAGTCCAGCAACTGGCCGAGCCGGACCAGGACATCCTCGACCTTTTCGGTGTCGACGTGATTGACCTCGGTCGGGCCTTCAATACGAACCCCGCCAAATGGTATGACGTCTCCCTCGCTGACGGCGCCACGGAGCAATACCCGGCCTGGTTCCACCCCCACCGGGAGGGAAACGGCTCCTGGATCGCCCTGGCTCCGGACGACACACCCATTGCCGTCATGCCCAACCACGGCGCCTTCTTCGACCAGACCTGTTTCCCCTACCTCGATGGCTATCCCGAAAACTTCCAAGACCTCCCCCAGACCATGGGCAAAGTCCTCTGGGCCGCCCTCGCCCACAGCCCCTGGGACCACGCCGCCGAGGAGACTTTCTGGCAGGACCTTCGCCAGAAGGCGATCGACCTCCGCAAGCATTCCGACCGCGCCATCCTCATCGTCTGCGGCTGCAACCTATTCGAATGGGGCACCTTCCTCCGACGCATCGATAATTTCCTCATGGACCTGCTCACCGATCAGGCCTCAGTCGAGCGCCTTCTCGACGCTCTTCTGGAAATCCATCTCGCCACCCTCGAAAAGGTTTGCGAAGCGGTCGGAGACGTGGCGGACATCATCCGATTCGGAGACGATCTCGGCATGGACACCGGCCCCTTCATGGCGCCCTCCATCTATCGCCAACTCTTCAAACCCCGCCACCGCCAACTCTGCGAGTACGTCAAGAGCCACAGCGGCATGCACACTTTTCTGCATTCCTGCGGAGGAATCGCCGACCTGATTCCCGACCTGATCGAGGCCGGATATGAAATCCTGAATCCCGTCCAAACGAACTGTCGCGGAATGGAACCTGACCGTCTCAAGCAGGACTTCGGCCGAGACGTGACCTTCTGGGGAGGCGGGGCCGACACCCGCCAGATCCTTAACCGAGCCCGTCCCGAAAAAGTCCGGGCCCACGTGCTCGAGCGGCTGGAAATCTTCACCCCCGGTGGCGGTTTCGTCTTCAACCCGGTCCACAATATCCTCCCCGAGGTCCCGCCAGAAAACATTATTTCCATGTTCGATGCCGTGAGAGAATTCAACCAGGCCGGGAGCGACACCTGACAAGCCGCGGAAAAACCATGAAGACCCTCCAATACGATTTCGTCTCCATCGGAAGCGGCCCGGCCGGCCAGCGCGCAGCCGTTCAGGCCGCCAAGGAAGGCGCTCGAGCAGCCATCGTCGATCGCCGCCCACGCGTCGGCGGTGTCAGCCTCCACGCCGGAACCGTCCCCAGCAAGAGTTTGCGCGAAGCCATCCTTTTCTATACCGAGTTCCGCCAACGCCCCATCTATGGCGAAAGCCGCAACTACCACCAAGTCACCCTGACCGAACTCGTCGAGCGCGTGGACAAGGTCCTCACCCACGAGATGGCGATCATGGACAACCAACTGCGCCGAAACCATGTGGACCTGATCAGCGGAGAAGCCTCTTTCGTCGATGCCCGATCGCTCGAAGTCAAAAGCATCGACGATGACTCCCTGCGCCGCATCGAGGCCAAAAACATCCTCATCGCCACCGGCACCCAGCCCCGCTGGCCCGACGAGGTGCCCTTCGACCAGGAAGTCATCTTCGACAGCAACTTCATTTTCTCCACTCGCAACATCCGAGCCGAACTACCCCGCTCTCTGATCGTGGTGGGAGGCGGCGTCATCGGCACCGAATACGCCTGCATCTTCGCCACACTGGGCTGCCAGGTCTATGTCGTCGACACCCGCAAGGAGATCCTCGGCTTCCTCGACCGCGAGATCACCCAGCACCTCCTCGGCGCCATGGAAGAGCAGGGCATTCAACTCCTGCTCGGAACGGAAGTCGCCCATATCGCCCGCACCTCCGAGAATCGCGGGCGCGTCGAACTCGCCAACGGTGTCATTCTCGAAAGCGACGCTGTCCTCTTCGCTGTCGGACGCACCCCCTGCATCGAGTCCCTTCACCTCGAGAACACCCAGGTCAAAGTGGGAAAATACAGCACCATCTCGGTCGATGAAAATTTCGAGACCGACGAACCCGGCGTGTATGCCGCCGGAGACGTCATCGGATTCCCCGCCCTCTCCTCCACCAGCAGCGAACAGGGCCGGCTCGCCGCCCGGCACGCCCTCGGCATCCCAAGCCACCGCCGATCTCCTCTCCTGCCCTTCGCGATTTACACGATTCCGGAAATCTCCATGGTGGGAAAAACCGAGGCCGAACTCACCGTCGAAGGCATTCCCTACGTAAAAGGAATCGCCCCCTATCGCGAGAACGGAAAAGCCGCCATCATCGGCACCACCACCGGCGCGCTCAAACTCCTCTTTCACAAACACACCCGCAAACTCCTCGGCGCTCACGTCATGGGCGAACTCGCCTCCGAACTCATCCACGTCGCCCTCGTCACCATGAGCCTCGAAGGCACCATCGACGTCTTCGTCGACAACGTCTTCAACTCCCCCACCCTCACCGAAATCTACAAAGCCGCCGCCCTCAACGGACTGAACCGCCTGGAAGGCAAAACCACCCAACAGTTCTTTTGAGGCAACCCTCTATTTCTCGCAGTCAAGTTTCCGGGCTTCAATCGAGGTCGTGGAGCAATAGATCGGCAAGAGTCCTCCCACGAGTCCGAATTGCTTGATCACCTTGCCGTCTTCCACGGTTTCCGTTCTGTAAAAGACAGCACACCCCTGAAGCAAAACCATCGACGACAAGACCCCCGCAATGCCAAGAGCAACCAGAATACGCCGAACGGGTTTCACGATAACTCCCCTCCCTGCCTGCAAGATGGACCTTCTGCCCTCTAACAACTTGATACTTAGCACACCCCACCCATAGCGATCGGTTCTTTCCGCCACCCTATTTCCCGGCCGTTCCATGACAGAGTCTGTGAAATCCGTGTGAAAGCACTGACGATTCTCACTCCGAGCTGAACAAACGCGGGAGAAACTCGCGCGACATTCTGAATCCTCGCCCCTCTCAACGCCTTCGCGCCTCTGCGTGAGAACTCAGTTCAACCGAAACGCCTTGATCCTCCACAGATGAAGGGGAAAAGAGCGCGGGGAGCCCTGAACCGCGCCAGAAATCGCCTCCCCGCCGAGCCCACGCGCGCCACCGCGTCTCACCCGTGAAGGATCGAGGGAGTAC
>JABMPG010000072.1 GCA_013203855.1 bacterium | reverse complement strand
TCCCCAAGACGGGCGACGCAGGCTGGGCCGTCCAACTGTTCGGGAGCGGCGGGGTCATTTTTCGGATCGGAAGCGGGGATAACCATAGCGATATCCTTGCGCCCCAGGCCTACGAGGCGGGAAAGCCCTGCCGGATCACGTGTCTCTTCGACCGTGGCGAGGCCCGGATCTATGCCGACGGGAAACTCCTGAAGACCCAGGATGGTATCATGCAGAAAACCGATGACACCACGGCGGCCGGCCGTCTCGGCTCCACGGGAGAGACCTACCAGGCCGTGGCCGGTGTTATCTCGACGGACGAGTCGTCGAAAGCGGCAGAAGAGACGAGCCGCGCGGCCAGGACTCAGAATTTCGTTGGAACTCTCCGTGAAGTACGCGTCTACAACCGGGCTCTCAGCGATCAGGAGGCCCGCGATCTTGGCCCCGGAAACAACGGTGCTGCGGAGAGGACCAGCGACGGAAACTCCAAGCGCCAGCCATACAGGTAAGGAGACAGATCACGTGAAAACTGGCGCACAGAGACCTGCGGCCCGATTCGTCCGATTCATCCTGCAACTGTTCTTGCTGGCTCCTCTGGCTGGCCTCCAACCACCGGCCCCGTGCGATCCCCCTCCGCTGCCTCCAGGATACCGCTGGATCGCGAATCCCGGCTTGTCGGATGAGTTCAACGGCATGCAACTTGATTCATCCAAATGGCTCGATTACCACTCCTACTGGGCTGGGCGTCCCCCCAGCCAATTCAGCAAGGCCAACGTCAGCGTGAGCAGCGGTTGTCTTCAGTTAGGCTCGACCTCCCGGGTCAGCGACCTGTCGGAGGTGGCGGATCCCGACCATGACATCTGGGTCGATGCGGCCTGCGTCAGTTCCCGGGGCCCCACCGCCTTCTACGGGTATTATGAGACGCGGATGAAGGCCTCCGATCTTTCCATGACCTCGTCCTACTGGATACAGGGCCGGTTCAGCGAGATCGACGTCGTCGAGCAACTGGGTGCGCCGCTCAGCCATCCGCTGAAATGCAACGACATGATGATGAACACCCATTACTTTGCCGGCGGCTGGTCAACGGACCGGAAGACGCCGCGCACGTGGGGAATGCCGTCCTGCTCGGGGGAGAAGTTTCACACCTATGGCGTCTGGTGGAAGGACGAGAAGACGACCTGGTTCTACCACGACGATCAGAAGGTCGCGGAGGTCGAGCCGGGCGGTCTCTTCACAGAGCCGATGTACATGTTCTTCGACACGGAAGTCTTCACTTGGGAAGGACTGCCGTCCATCGCTTCCCTGAGCAATCCCACCTCGAACACCGTTCAGGTGGACTGGGTGCGGTCCTGGAAGCTCGAGCCCGCGTCCGCCCAAGCGAAGAACTGGACCCTCCTCGATCCTGACGTGGGGAGAACGAGCCCATAGAGGGTCGGATTTCCCTGCCCCAACTGTCAAACGACGGGCCTCCTCGGGAGGACGGATCGTTACATCGCCGGCTGGATCGTCTGCCATCCCACGGTTCTGAACTCGTTGCACTCCCAGTCCCGGCCGGAGATCTCGAATCCCACCTCTTTCGCGTCGCCAACCGGAATGTTGAACTCGTAAGGATACTCTTCGCGGACCTGCTCTTTGAAAGTAGCGCCACCGTCGAGCGAGTAACGAAGCCTGGCGGTCCGGACCTGGTCACGGGAGGCATCGAGCCAGATATAGGCTGTCCAGGCGCCGGGAAGGACCTCGATGGGAGCCCCATAGGCCGCGACATCGCCCTTCACTTTCGGGGGCCTATCAAACTCGGTCTTGAGGACCACCACGCCCACCGGCCTTATCACGCCGCAAAATCACCCCAGAAACCAAACTTGCGCTACCGAAGACCCGCCCCAATCCTCCGACCCAACCGAAGCCGAACCATACCACCCCATTTTCGCAAGAGGCTCGCGCGAGGCACCCCGGGGTAAATCGCCTCTTGACACAGACGATCGGGCGCGATAGAGTTGTGATTGAATAAGACCGTATATGAGCGATATAGATCATTCTAGAGAACCCAGTAGAGATCGGGCGGTACCGGAGAATCAGAATGTCAGGCTCAGCTATGAAGTTTGAGACCGTCAGGTTGTCCCTTGTCGATCTGTTGGGGCGGGAATATATCGGCGCCGTCCTGGAGAGCCGCGCGTTTCTGACAGGGGAATCGAGAGCGGATCTGGACCGGGCAGCCAATGAGCCGATCGATTTCTTCAGCCCGGATTTCCAGAGACGCATTGTCGGATTGCTTCCGAAGGTGGGGCAGAAGGTGGTACCGGGTTTGGAGAAGTCCGCTCCCGGCTGTTCCTCCAAAGCCTTCGAGTCGAGCACCCGGAAGGACCGGGCTCCCCTCGGCGGTTTGGGACCCTATCGAGTCGGAGAGGACGGAAGACTCTACCTCATCGCGAAGAGCGAGCACTATCACGCGCCTCTCGGCCACTCTTTCCCCGGTTACCGGCTGCTCGAAAAGGCCCGCGCCTTGGGCATACCCAACGCCACACACAATAGCACGCGGGGGCATATCACCCGTCTGGTCGAAGAAGATCTGGTGCGCACGGCGAACGGGGTGGCCCGCGGGGACCGGCGCGAACTCAAGGGTGTATGTGCCCGCACGGATGAGACGGTCGTGGACCGGGTGCTGAATCTCGAGACGGGAAGTTTGGCGGCCGAGGCGGCTCTGAAGATGATGCTGAGCCGCTTTTATCGGATTCAGCCCGACTCGCCTCCTCCTCCCTACGAGCGTCGCGAGCCCGTTCTTCTCGTCATGGGGAGCGATGACGGGGGCCTGCAGGCCAACTATCATGGCACGACGATCCTAGACCAGATGCTCCGGGGCATGTGGGACGGTCTCCTGGCAAAGTGGACCGACAGCGGCGCCCTTCGCATCCATCCCGTACGACCCAACTCCATGGACAACTTGGAGGAGGCTTTTCGCAAGTTCGAGAATGGCCGCACGAAGATCGCCGGTTTCTGCCACGAACTGATCATGATGAACTATGGCGCGCGGCGGTTGACGGCGCGATTCATCCACCGCGCCTACGAGTTGTGTGCTCTCCACGACGTGCCGACCCTTGTCGACGAGATCCAGTCGTGCGTGTGGAGTCCCGAACTATACATGTTCCGCGAGTACGGCATCCGGCCGTGGCTCGTGGCCGTGGGAAAAGGCTTCCCCGGCGGTGAGTTCGCGGCATCGCGGTTGCTCTACAGTACCCGCCTCGACACACTTCCGCAGTTCGGAGCCCTCGTGACCAACGGCCAGGAGGAGATCGCTTCGCTCGCTTATCTCGTCACGATGCGGTGGGCCGAGGAGAACGCAGAGGTCACGCGCAGTCTAGGTGATTACTACGAGGAGCGTCTCCGTGAGGAATGTGGCCGCTATCCCGAGATCGTTTCGGAGGTGGAAGGCAAACGCCACTTGACAGGCATTTCCTTCAACGACTTGGACGCGGCAACCGTTTTCTCGAAGTACCTGAATCGGCGAGGGGTTGACATCAGTGTCCAGACCTATAAGACCAGCGTCCCGCCAACCGCCTTGACCAAGATTCCGCTGATTTCAGGCGTGGAGGTGATAGACTGGCTCATCGATCAGATATCCGAGGCACTCAAGGAGGTTTCCCATGGAAACCGACGCGATCTTTGACACGAAACAGCGCATCAAGATGGGCATCTGGGGTCTGGGCCGGGGGCTGAGTTTCTTCAAGAACTGCAAGGCGCTCAACATCGACGTGGTCGCGGGATGCGACTACAACCGCCACATGCGGGACCGGTTTGCCGAGATGATGCCCGACGCCTTTGTTACCGAAGACGAAGACGTCTTTCTGGAGCAGGATTTCGACGCCGTCTTGCTGGCGACCTACTGTCCCGACCACGGGCCCGAGGCCGTCAGGTGCCTGGAGACCGGGAAGCACGTCCTGTCGGAGGTCACCGCCTTCCATACCCCGGCCGAGGGTGTCCGTCTGGTGGAAGCGGTCGAGAAGACGGGGCGCATCTACAACCTGGCCGAGAACTGTCCCTTCACGGCGCCCAACATGCTGCTGGCCCACCATTGGCGCGAGGGCCTGTTCGGCGAGATGATGTATGCTGAGTACGAATACGTCCACGAGTGCCGCTCGCTCGTCTACACCTATATTGATGGCGTCCCGGTGCAGCCGGGCCACACCGTCCACAACTGGCGCAGTTGGCTCCATTTCCATTATTACAATACGCACTCCCTGGGCCCGGTCATGCACATCACCGGCGCGCGTCCCGTGCGCGTCGTGGCTCTTCGGGGAGCCCAGGGCCTGGCGGGCTATCCCGTGAGGACCCCCGACGGCATGAAGGGCATCGCCCCTTCTTTGATCACGATGGATAACGGCGGCCTGATGCGCAACCTGATGGGGGCGACGACGAGCGATGGGCACCACCAACGCCTTTGGGGAACCCGTGGCGCGGCGGAGATCGGCGACGGCAAACTCTTCTATCGCCTCGGGGCGAGCGGCAAGAGCCCGCAGCTGGAGATTGAGCCGCGATGGCCGGAATTGTCCGAATGGGCGGCGAAGACCGGCCATGGTGGCGGTGACTTCTGGGTCCTCTATTACTTCGCCCGGAACATCCTCTATGGGGAACCGGCGCCCTTCGACGTCTACAATGCGGCGGATTGTACGCTGCCCGGTATCCTCGCCTACAGGTCCACCCTCGAGAACGGCGCGCCCCAGGACGTGCCGGATTTCCGCGAGAAGGTAGATCGCGACAGACACCGTGAGGACCATTTCGCCCAGAAGCGTTTCGACGTCAAGAACGGGATGTTCCCCAAGAGCGCCGATCCGAAGGCGGTAGGCGGTTTCACAACGGTGATGAAAGAACTGATCCCTCACGCCACGGCATGGCGGGCTTATGCGGACTATGCCTCGATCCTGACTGACGTGAAGAACAAGCAGCGCGTAGTGGAACTGGCCGACCAGGTGATCGAGCGCTATCCCGAGATGAAGAAGGCGATGCAGGAGGCGGAGAAGATCGCCTCGGCCCATCCCCGCAGCACCGGGGCGCGGGTCCTGCGGGAGATGCTGGAACTGGCGGATCCGAACGAGACGTTGAAGAACGGCTTCTTGGCTCGGCTCAAGAAGCGGAGGGCGGAGCTGGCGAAGGAGGCGGAAAAGGGTGGTTAATCCAAGACACCGGCAGATTCTCGAATACCTGATTCGAAGGCAGACCGCTTCAATCCAGGAGTTGGCGGACGCCTGTGACGTCAGCCCGGTCACGATCCGCCGCGACCTGGCCGCGCTTGAGGCGCAGGACAGGCTGGCCCGGACCCATGGCGGGGCGACCCTGGTCGATAGCGGCGTGGCGGAGTTCGCCTATGGTGGAGCGCCGGTCCAGCACCGCGCGGAGAAGGAAGCCATTGGCCGGGCCGCCGCCGCACACATCCAGCCCGGAATGGCCGTGAGCCTCGACACCGGTACGACGACCCTCGAGGTGGCCCGCGCGATCCGCGGCATGCGGGACCTGCGGGTGTTGACCACGTCTCTGGCGATCGCCTCGTGCCTCTGCACCCAGGAAGGAATCGAAGTCGTTCTTCTTGGGGGCACTGTGCGCCGGGGCAGCCCCGACTTGACGGGTCCCCTCACCGAGGAGAACCTCGCGAAGTTCCGGGTGAATCTGGCCATACTAGGCGCGGACGGTGTCTCGCCCGACGGGATCTTTACCACCGATGGCAACATTGCCCGGGTCAGCCTGGGACTCATGGGAAGCGCTCATCTGTCCATCCTCGTGATTGACAGTTCGAAACTCGAGCAGCCGGTCTTCGTTCGATTCGCCGGATGGGCCGAGATCGACCGTGTCATCACCGACAACGGGATCCCGGCAGGCGCCCGGGATTGGCTGGACGAGGTCGGTCCGCGAGTGGAGTACGTCGAAACGAAAAAACGCAAACAAATCGGAGAGCGATGATGACGGCAGTGTCGACCATACGGTTTGGCATCATCGGTGGAGGACTGATGGGACGCGAGATTGCTTCGGCCGTGGCCCGCTGGTGTCACCTGCTCGAGCCGGAAGGAGTTCGAGCCGAGATCCGGGCGGTTTGCAGCCGTCGGGAACAGAGCCTGACCTGGTTCCGGGAGAATCTGCGCGGACTGCGGCAGATCGCCACGAACTGGCGCGAGCTTCTGGCGAATCCCGATATCGACGCCATCTATTGCGCCGTTCCGCACAATCTGCACGAGGAGATGTACACCTCAATCATCGAGTCCGGAAAGCATCTTCTCGGCGAGAAGCCCTTCGGGATCGACCGTGGGGCGAACGCCCGTATCCTCGAGGCGATCGAGGCGCGTCCCGGTTGCGTGGCGCGGTGTTCGTCCCAGCTCCCTTTCTTCCCCGGAGCGCAACAGATCGCGCGGGCGATCAGGGACAACCGTTTCGGAACGATCCTCGAGGTCGAATGCGGATTCCTGCACAGTTCGGACCTCAACCCGAACAAGACGATCAACTGGAAACGGATGCGCGACATCAACGGCGAGTATGGATGCATGGGCGACTTGGGCATGCACATCTTCCACGCGCCACTGCGTGCCGGTTGGATTCCGAAAAACGTCAGGGCCATCCTCTCGGATGTGATACGGGAAAGACCGGACGGACAAGGCGGCATGGCTCCCTGCGAAACATGGGACAACGCGACCATGCTGATCGAGATGCAGGGACCCGACGGGGGCTTTCCTCTCGTCGCCAAAACACAGCGAATTGCCCCGGGTGAAACGAACACGTGGTACCTGACCATCAAAGGCACCCGGCACTGCGCACGATTCACGACCAAGCGACCGCGCACCCTTGAGACGCTAACGTACGAACCCGGGGGAGATCAGGTCTGGCAGACGCGCGATCTCGGCTACGACTCGGTGTACCCGACCGTCACGGGCAGCATTTTCGAGTTCGGTTTCAGTGACGCCATCCTCCAGATGCTCGCGGCCTTCTGCCATCAGGTCGCGGTCGGCCCCGAGGATGAGGTGCCTTTCCCGTGCGCCACGCCCGTGGAGACGAAGTGGAGTCACGAGATCCTCACGGCGGCGCTGGAATCGCAGCGCACGGGAAAGACGGTGGAGATTCGGGACGCCGGACAGGCCGGCCTGAAGGGAAAGTCGACATGACGCCGGCGGTTCTCATCGGGATCGACATCGGCACCACGTTTCTGAAAACGGCGGCCTTCGACGCCGACTCAGGGGAATGTATCGCTTCGGCAGGAGACCGACTGAATGTCCGAACCGACGGGGGAGGCGTGCGCGAACAGAATTCCGCGAAGCTGCTTGAATCTCTTTTCCACGGCCTCGATCGGTTGAGGCAAGCGTTGGGCGAAAGATGGCGTGAGATCGCGGGGATCGGCGTCGCGGCTCAGGGCGGCAGCGGGATGCTGGTGAACCGGAATACCGGCGAAGCCTGTACCCCCATGCTCCTCTGGAACGACTTGCGGGGCGCGGAGTACCGGGACGAGATCATTCGTCAGGCTCCGACCGGATACTGGAAAGGCCTCTCGCTTTGGGAAGGTCCGGCGCCCGGCTTGGGCCGGATCCGCTGGTTCGAGAACCATTGTCCCGAACGGTTCACTCCGGACACTCTCTACTGCGGCGCGGGAGAGTACGTGTTCTTCCACCTGACCGGGGAGTGGCGCCAGGACGCCGGAAATGCCTTGCAGATCGGTTGCTACGATGTGCGATCCCGGGATCTCGCGGAACGACCTCTCCAGTTGATCGGCCGTTCGCTCGACTTCGTTGCTCCCCTGAGAAAGGGACATGAGATACACGGCCTCCTCAAACAGGCGGAGGAACGCCTGCGACTTCCTAGCGGCGTCCAGGTAGCCGGTCCCTATATGGATCACGAAGCGGGTTTTCTCTCGACCTACGGTCACTCCGAACGCCCCTTTCAGGTTTCGCTCGGAACGGCCTGGGTCGGGAACTATCTGAGTCAGGCGGCCCAAGCCCTTCCCGGCGCGGTTCCTCTCGCGCTTCCTTCACCCGTTGGCGACTGCTTTCAGATGACCCAGGCGGCGCGGGTGGGCAGTCTGACTTGGGAATGGGCGCTGGGGTGTCTACTGGATCCGGACCTCGGGAAGGCCGTGTCTCGGGCCGAAGCGCTCTTCGCCGAGAGACTGCTACCCGCGGAGGGCCTGGCGTGCCTGCCGCGTTTCACGCGCCCCAACCCTCTCGCGCCCCAGACGGTCGGGGCTGGTGGATTCTTCGGACTGGGGCCTGGCACGACCCGGGACGAGATGGCTAGAGCCGTGGCGGCCGGCCTAGTCTTCGAGTTCGGGAGGATATTCCGTCCCCTTGCGGCATCGGGGGAAGTCGATGCGGTTTACCTGAGCGGCGGGGCAAGCGGGGGCGAATACTTCCGGCGGTTGTTCGCGGCTCTATTCGACGGTTTGCCCGTCTATCGGGTGACGGAGGAAGCGCCGGGAGCCCGTGCCGTGCTCTATCCGTTCAATCCCGACGTCGCCCACGCCCGGGTTGAACGCGTCGGATCAGTGCCGGACGACATCCGACAGGATTTTGAGAAGGGCCTTTCCCTCTATGTGAAGATCGCGGAGAGACTGTACGACTGAGCAAATAAAATGGGAACGCGAGAAGGGACCATGGATCGCTTGCCAAAGGTTGGTTTGCTGCTTCACTTCCTCAAGCTATACGACGATCTGGGGCTCGGGGCTCGACAGGAATTGGAGCGATTCGCCGCCCGGGTTGCGGAGGATCTCAGGTCGAGGGGCCTCGACGTGGTGATGACCCCGGTGAGCCGGATCCAATCCGAGTTTGCTCAATCCATCGAGATTCTGGAGAAGGAGGGTGTTGATCTGATCATCTCGCTGCACCTCGCCTATTCGCCCTCGCTTGAGTCCATCGATGTAATCTGCAAGACCCGCACGCCCCTTCTCATCCTCGACACCACACCCGATCCGTCCTTCAACCAGGACCAAGCGCCCAGCCGCATCCTCTTCAATCACGGGATTCACGGGGTGCAGGATTTCGCCTGTATGCTGCGCCGCCGTCGACGCCCTTATCGCATCGTCGCGGGCCCGTCGACCTCCGGTGATCTGTTCGACCGCGCCGCGGAAAACGCGCGGGGCGCCTTAGCGGCAAAGGTTCTCCGGAACGCACGAGTCCTTCGGGTCGGGCCTCCTTTCGAAGGTATGGGGGATTTTGCCGTCGAGGAAACCGTTCTGCGCGAGAAACTTGGACTCACGGTCGAATCGATTGACATCGACGAGCTGGGGAAGGCAGCGGAAGCGGTGACGCCCGCCGAGATTGACGCCGAGATGGCGCGGGACCGCGATGCCTTTGAATGCCAGGCTCCTGACGAGGTCCACCGCCGATCCACGAGGGTCGGCTTGGGCCTGCGACGTGTTCTGGAAGAGCACCGGATCGACGCCTTCTCCATCGTCTTCCTGGCCTTCGACCGAAGTAGCGGCCCGGTCAGCACGGTTCCGTTCCTGGAGACGTCCAAAGCGATGTCGTGCGGCCTGGGCTATGCAGGCGAAGGCGACATGCTCAGCGCGGCCATGGTCGGCGCTCTGAAC
>JABMPG010000678.1 GCA_013203855.1 bacterium | reverse complement strand
GATCTGGACTTCGGCGAGGGCAAATCGGCCGACAAGGTGGCTGAGATCAAAGTGGTTCCAGTGCGAGTGATCGTTACGTCGTCTGTGCCTGCGGCAGGTCGGCGTCCGGGCGCGGGCCCGATGGGTCGCCAGCCCGAGGGCCGGGCGGGGGCGCGCATTCAGCCGTGAGGGATGAGGTTTTGACAAGATAACAGGATCGGCGGCATCTGCCCTGTAGCGGCGGGGGAGTCTGATTTCCGGATGGGCGCTTCCTACTTGGCGGCAACGAGAAGCACGGCTTCCCTCTTGGGCATTTGGGCATGGATGGCTGAACTTTACATTGACATCTTTTCAGACCTGCCCCAGACTCCCCGGGGCGTTGTTGACACTGACCGAAAGGAAGCCGCATCAATCATGACCCAGGATCTAGTGCAGAAGCTCAAGGACCTTCAGCCTCAGCATGAATACTTCATCGGGATCGACTCCGATGGGTGTGTTTTCGACACCATGGAAATCAAGCAGAAGGAGTGCTTCATCCCTCAGATTGTGAAGCATTTCAACATGCAGAGCGTCTCGAAATATCTGCGCGAGTCAGTGGAGTTCGTGAACCTCTATTCGAAATGGCGCGGCATCAACCGCTTTCCCGCTCTCTTGCACAGCATGGATTTTCTCGCCGAGCGGCCCGAGGTGGCCCAGCGTGGCGTGGAGGTCCCTGGTCTCTCCTCCCTGCGCAAGTGGGTGGAGGAGGAGAGCCAGTTGGGCAACCCCGTTCTCAAGGCGAAAGTGGCCGAGACGAATGATCCCGTTCTCACGCAGGCTCTGGAATGGAGTCTGGCGGTCAACGAAGTGATCGCGGATATCGTCAAAGGCGTGGGTCCCTTCGCCAACGTGGAAGAATGTCTGAACAAGGCGAAGGACAAGGCCGACCTTCTGGTCGTTTCCCAGACTCCTGTCGAAGCCCTGGAACGCGAGTGGGAAGAGCACAAACTCGACCATCTTGTCCGAGTGATTTGCGGCCAGGAATACGGCACGAAGAAAGAGCATATCCAATATGCGGCGGGCGGCAAGTACACCCCCGATCACATGCTCATGATCGGCGACGCTCCCGGAGACCTCCGGGCCGCCGAAGGCAACCAGGCCCTCTTCTTCCCCATCAACCCGGGCGACGAAGACGACTCTTGGGCACGCCTGCTCAACGAAGGTCTCGACCGCTTTTTCGCCGGAACCTTCGCCGGTGACTATCAGCGCGATCTGATCGCCCGGTTCGAGGCCCTGCTGCCGGATGTGCCACCGTGGAAGATGAAGTAAGTCAGAAACCCGTTCGCTGCTGGCTTCCGGCTACTGGCTCCTGACTCCTGGCTACCGGCCACTTGGAGGCGGTCTTGCGTTTTCTCGGACGGGGCAGATACCAAACCGCGGCGCCCTTTCAGCTGGCGTTGCTTCTCCTCGCCCTGTCGCTGGGGATCATGCTGGCTGGCGGGTGGATGCTCTACTCGCTTCTGTGGGAAGCGCGGGAGGATGCGTTCGACCGCCGACTCCTGGCCATCGCCCGCGCTTCCGAGCCTTCCGTCGCCGATGCCGCCGAGATCGCCCTGCTCACCCTCCTCGACGTCGAGGAAGACCAGGCTCTGCCCGAGGATGATTCGGCTTGGCGCGAGTGGTTCGAGTCCCTGGCCGAACTGCCCAAATTCCCCCTCATCGCCCTCCGCCTTGGTGTACTGCGCGAAAATGCCGGACTCAGTTCCGCCCTCCTCATCAGCCGCCAGAAACGAGTTATCGCCGACGGAACCGGCCAACTCCAACCCGGAACCCTCGCACCTCTGGTGGATGTCGACCTCTTCGTCTGGGAGCCGGCCATCGAGAAACGCCGGCCCGGCAGCGTGCCGTATTACGAGATCAACGGCGCCCCTCACAAGCGCTTCTACCTGCCCATCGTCATCCGGCCCACCTCGGACGCCAAACCTGTCACCGCCGCGGTTCTGCGGCTCGAGGCCAGCCTCGACGTCTGGCGCGATCTGGCGCGTTACCGAAACCAGAGCATCACTCTCGCGGGAGTAGTCGCGGCCCTCTTGGGGATCGTGGCCCTCCTCTTCTTCCGCCTGATCCGCCTTTTCGCCCGCATCCAGGCCACCGCGGCCCATCGTGATCGGCTTGAGGCGATGGGACTGCTCACCGCCGGGATTGCCCACGAAATCCGAAACCCCCTCGGGATTATCCGCACGCTCGCCGAGGCCCTGGCTGACGACCCGGACCAGCCCGCCGAGTCCCAGGAGATGGCGCGGGATATCGTGGGCGAGGTGGAACGCCTGAACCGTCTCGTTCAGCAGTACCTGACCTTCGCGCGGCCCGAGATCGAAGACGTCCGGGAGGCCGCCCTGCCCGTCGAGGTTATCCGCGAGGCCGTCCAACTCGTCCAGAAGAGCGAGAAAGGCGGCCCGGAAATCCGGCTGGAAATCGAGCCGCACACCCCCGCCGTTGCCATGCACCCCAACGCCCTCAAGCAAATCGTCCTCAACCTGCTCCTCAATGCCCGGGAGGCCTCTCCCGAGGACGGCCCCATCGTGATCACCTGCCGAACCGCCCGTCCCGACCATGTGGAAATCACCGTGCGCGATCAGGGGCGAGGCCTCACGCCTCGGGAACAGCGACGCGTTTTCGAGCCGTTCTACACCACCAAGACACGAGGCTCCGGCCTGGGCCTGGCCATCTGCCGCCGACTCGTCTCCGACGCGGGCGGAACCATCGACCTTGAAAGCGAGATCGGGAAGGGAACGACCCTGAAGGTGAATCTTCCCGCAGCCCGGACTTGAGAGATGCTTAGCAGGTTGCCGTTTTGGGAGTGCGCAAGCCATGCTTGCGCTTTTTGCCGGGCAGCCACGCTTCCCGGCCGGTTGGAAGGGAACTTCGGACCACGGAACCAAGGATGCTTGCCAGATGGACGGGAAGCATGGCTTCAGCGCCCCGAACGCTCCCCTTCGGCAACCTGATAGAAACACAGGAAATGGGGAACCTTCGTGTGACCGCGAACGAAGAAGACTCTCCGACCGAGATTTCGAGAGAAACGCATTCGATAGAATCGAAGCCTATGGCCGAGCGCTTCTCCCGCGTCCTGTTCTGGCTCACCGTTGGCCTCCAGACCCTCCTGTTCTTGTTCTACCTCGTCGTTTCCGATCGCGCTCCCTGGGGCGAGGCCGTCGCCATCTGGCCGCCTTTCTTCTGGGGCATGGGGCTGGCCCCGCTCATCCTCCTTTCCTTCCGCCCGAAGAAATGGCATCGGCCCCTCATCCTCGTCGGATACTTCCTCCTCTTCCTGGCGCTGACGGTCGAATGGTGGCCCCTGCTGCGCCTGCCGTACGGGAACCCGTCGAATCCACCTTCCAGTAATACTTTCCGGTTTGTGTCCTGGAACGTGGCGGGGACGTCGAAGGATCAGTGGCTGCCCGTCCTCCAGGCGGTTCACCCCGACATCTGCTTTCTACAGGAAACCCCGGACGGACGGATGAGCCTTCAACCCGAAGACCTGAGCGGCTACTGGCAAGGCTTCCAGTGGGAGGATTCCGGCGACACCGCCATTCTCAGCCGGTTCTCCTTCGCCTCTCTGCCCGGCTTCAAAGTCGGTCCCTGGCCGAACCCCCAGGTGGCCCGATTCCATCTTGACGGTGACGACTTTCTCGGGTTCAACCTGCACCTGATGCTTCCGCCGTTGATCCTGTGGCCGGTTACGCCCTATCGGTACGACCGACTCTCGGGCGATCATACACTGCGGGTGGCCCAGTTTCGGCCGCTGGTGGACGGCGTGAAAACGCGGATGGCCGAGACCGGCCTCGACCGCGCCCTGATCGCCGGGGACTTCAACACTCCCGGCCGAATGGCTTCGATGTCCCCGGTAAGAAAAGCCCTGCGCGACGCTTGGCTCGAGAGCGGACGGGGCTGGAGCGCGACCATGACCCGAACCTTCCCTGTCTCACGCATCGATCATTGCTGGCTCACGCCGAATCTGGAACCATCGGCCGCCTGGATACTGGATCGCCCCCCTTCGGATCACCGCATGCTTGTCGTGGATGTGGAGAAGGAGTAGCCAGTAGTCGGGAGCCTCAGATTCGAGCTTTCTTTCCGAAACCTGAACACTGAACTTGGGATCCCGAACTCAATGGTGCAGGTGCCTTTCGTCCCGCGTGTGTTTGGACAGACTCGCGTGGGTGATCTCGTGAATGCTGTAGCCGGCGGTAATGATCTGGTTCTCGTTGTAGCCGAAGTTCTGAAGATCGCGAATCGTGTATCCCGCGGTGCGCATCTCGGCGGCGGAATACCCGAGCCGCTTGAGCTCGGAGCCGTCGCACACACGGTTCATCTCGCGAGGGCCGAATCCCAAGAGGCGCAACTCCTGAAGACTGTACTCTGCCGCCAGTTCCGGCAGGCTGAATCCGACCCGAAAAAGATCGCGCGCATCGACACCGGCCCGTTTGCATTGTCGCGCACCCAAACCCAGGGACTTGAGATGTTGTGCGTTGACGTCCTGTTTGATGAGATCTTTTGGATCGGGGCCCTGGCCATCGTGATCGGTCTGAGAAGCGGAAGGGGCGCTCTTCTCTTCCTCGGCCAGTCGAATGACATATCCGAGAGCGGCGAGGATTTCATCGGTGTAGCCGAGATGACGCATGCCCTGCTTGCCATAGCCCAGATGTTCAAGTCGCCGGGCGTCGAGCCCTCTCTGCTTCAGCCACGGCGCGCCCTTCTTCGCCCCGGCGACGACGGTTTCGTGAACCTCCTGGGGGCCGGCAAACCCGAGGGACCGGCACATCTCCACCCGTTTGTCCATGGCAGACCTCCGGAAAAATCTATTTGCTCCGATGCCACACTTTAGAACGTTTCGAGCCTGGGGACAACCGGAACCGGCATTCCCAGCCCTCTCTCGGACTGTAGCGGGCTGGCGTTCATTCCCCGTTTCCGTGGCGCGGCGCTGGAGTTCCCTTCCATCCGCATTGCGCCGGGATAGCCGAACTGATATACTGTTGACGTGGAGTGGGGCGGAGGCTTGTCCCAGTTTGTCCGGGTCAGGCCAGCAGAAAGTGCCGCAAGTGTTTCGTTTCCTGATCTTCTTCTCTTCTTTCTCTACCTCGCATATCCTATTTCAGATGAATGTTTGCGGGATCTCTGCCGATAATAGAAAAAGAGAGCCATTGGGGCTCGCGATCTGATGAATCTGAAAAGGGCGTTCTGATAATATGTCTGAACTTCGGAAAGACCCGGTCATCGGCCGATGGGTAATCATCGCAACCGAACGGCAGAATCGACCGGGAGGCAATCTGTCCCCCCTCCCTCCCGCCCCCCCCGAGGGTTTCTGCCCCTTTTGCACGGGTAACGAGCACCTCACGCCTTCGGAAGTTCTCGCCTTCCGCGACCCGAACACATCCCGCGACCAGAAAGGCTGGTGGGTCCGGGTCGTGCCGAACAAGTTTCCCGCCATGTCCATTGAAGGCCAGAATCGCCGGATCGGCGAAGGCATGTACGACATGATGAGTGGTATCGGCGCCCATGAGGTCGTCATCGAAGATCCCCTGCACGACGTTGGCATGCCCGACATGCCCGTCAAGCAGATCGAAGAGATCTTCTGGGCCTATCGCGAGAGAATGCTCGATCTTCATCGCGACCTGAGATTCCGCTACGTCATGATTTTCAAGAATCACGGCGCTCGCGCGGGCGCCACCCTCGCTCATTCCCACTCGCAGATCATCGCCCTGCCTATCGTCCCGAAGCGCGTGCAGGAGGAACTTGACGGTGCTCGCAGCTACTACGAGTACAAGGAACGCTGCGTTTTCTGCGACATCATCCATCAGGAAGAACGCGACAACCTGCGGATCGTCGATGCCAACGAGTGGTTCATCGCCTTTCATCCCTACGCTTCGCGATTCCCTTTTGAAACCTGGATCATCCCCCGTCAGCACGAATCGTTCTTCAGCGACATCCAGATCAATGAGGTAACCGACCTGGCCGCGATGATAAAGCGCGCCCTCGTTCGCTTCAAAAACATTCTCAACGATCCCCCCTTTAACTTCGTCATCCACACGGCCCCCTTCACCCAATCCGAGTCGCCGCACTATCACTGGCATATCGAGCTTATCCCGCGCTTGACCCGAATCGCGGGCTTTGAGTGGGGGACCGGATTCTACATCAACCCCATGTCCCCGGAGGCCGCCACGAAGCGAATCCTCGAAGCGCAGCACGATATCGAGGAAGCCCAGGTCGGCTCCTCGACGGGCTGAGCTTCCCTTTCGTCATCAAGGGTGATACAAAATGGACAGGACGGCGGCCCCGTCCTGTCTTTTCGTTTCACACTCCCGGCAGTCCCGGCAGGTCACCGTGCGCCCGGCGCTCCTTCTCTTGCTTCTCACCGCGTTTCTCTATTCACTGACCCTCGGGGGGCACCTCTACTCGCCCGACGAGGAAATCCTCTTCCGCACGACCGAGGCCCTGGCCACACGAGGCTCCCTGGCCATCGAACCCCTCGCCGGTTTTGCCACCCGTCCCCCCGCTGACCCTCGCGCCGACGGGCGGGAATTTGCGCAATACGGCATTGGCCAACCACTTCTGGCCGTCCCCTTTTACTGGGCTGGCGGGTTGGTCTACCATCTTGCCAACGACGCCACCTGGCTGAACCTCAGCCGCGCCATGCCTGCCGATTTTCCTTTGCCTGACCCTACCGTGCCCGATTCCGTTCTCGCACGGGAGACCGCCCGAAGATTCACCCTCTCCACCTTCAACCTCTTCGTCACCTCTCTCTCGGCTATGGTTCTGTTTCTTCTCGCCCGGCGACTGACCGGCTCCGGCGGCCCGGCCTGGATCGCGGCGCTTCTCTGGGGGGGCGGATCGATGGCCTGGCCCCACGCGCGAACCTTCTTCACCGAACCCCTTGCCGGCCTATGCATCCTGCTCGCCCTCTACCCCCTCGCCCGAAACTTCCTGCCCCGCGCTGGGGAACAACCCGGCCGGGCGCCGATTCTCCTGGTGGGAATCGCAGCGGGATACGCCAGCCTCGTCCGAATCGACACGATCGTCTTCCTGCCCGGGCTCGCCTTCATTGCCGCTTGGGGAGACTTTGTGGCGCAGTCACCCTTGGCAGTGCGCCCCTGGAAAGAATCTCTCCTCTGGCTCAAGCGCCCCTCGACCCTCATCCGCCTCGCCCTTTTCGCCCTCCCCATCGCGGCCTCCGGAGCCATCATCCTCAGTCTCAACGTCCTCCACTACGGCTCGCCCCTGGCCAGCGGCTACAGCGACCAACCCGAGGGCATCGCTTTTGCCACGCCGATTCTCGCCGGACTATACGGCTTTCTTTTCAGCATCGGGAAAGGCCTCTTCTTCTTCTCGCCCCCGTTGATTCTCTGCCTTTGGGGGCTCGGTCCCATGGTTCGCCGCCGACCGGTCTTCGGCTGGGGCATCGTAATCCTTGCCGTGAGTTTTCTGATCTTTCAGAGCAAATGGCGTAACTGGGCGGGAGGCTGGTGCTGGGGACCGCGACATATTATGCAAATGCACGCCCTGCTCGCCGTGCCCATCGCCTTCTGGCTGGCGGGGGGCTGGACCGCGACCCGGCGCGTTGCCGTCATCGTCCTGCTCACCATGGGCGCGGCGGTCCAGGTCTACGGCTGCTCCCAGAATTTCATTGCCTTCTACCGCCTCTATTACCAGAACCCCAAGCCGCCGACCGCTACGCCGCTCTACGACGTCCAGGCCGAGGTGCCCGTCCTCGCGCGGCAATACGCTCTCTATCGCCGCGATCCTCAGACCGGCCGCCCCGTCGGCGAGATTCCCCTCACCCGCCTGCCCGCGCCCATCAACGACTCCATCTACATCGTTCAGAATTCCCAATGGACCCGCTACGCGCAGATGTGGCGTATCGGCCTCCACGACTTTTTCTGGCTGCACGCGATCAAAGGCCCTGAAGAACAAGTGGAAAACTGAGATGGGTTGCTTGTGGCACAGCCGCCCCGGCTGCGCGCCCCGCACAAGACTCCGAAAACTCAAAACTCGAAAACTATAGTTTCCATCCTCACCCGATCACGCGCGATCCGAGGTCGAGGTGTTTCTGTTTCAGGGGGAGACGGAAGGTTGCCCGGGTGCCGCCGATCTCCTGGGAGGAATCCACCTCAAGGCTGCCCTTGTGATCGCGGGCAATAGAGGCCGCGACGCCGAGGTTGAAAGTCTCTTCCTCGAAGGGGTCATCGCTTTCGAACAGACGCTGGATAGTCACGAGATGTCCGGCCGGAAGAATTCTGCCGTTGTCGACAAATTCCACGTCCAGGTGCTTCTCATGCCGGATCGTCGCGATGCGCAGTCGACGATTGCCCTTGCGCTCGCAAAAGGCGGAGGGCAAGCGGTGGAAAAGGGATAGGAAGGCCTGGAGGAGACGCTGACGGTGGACGGGAGCCCAGCTTCCCTCTCCGCCATATTCGCGTTCCACCACGATCTGGTTTTCCCGAAAGATGGGATCAAGCATCTGCAGGGCACTGTCGAGAATTTCCGCGACATCGTAAGACTCAAAAGCCAGGTCGTCACGGTGGATAAGATAGCGCAGGCGTTCCGCGGCTTTCTGAAGGTCTCGGGCGGCGGCGACCAGGCGGGTCGCCTTGGAGGCGAGGGGGGAGCCGGCCGTTTCCATTTCGAGCATGTCGGCGTAGCCCATGATCG
>JABMPG010000677.1 GCA_013203855.1 bacterium | reverse complement strand
TGACTTTGACGCCGAATTCGTAGCGCTTGTGGGCCTTGCCCTTGGCGATGCATTCGACGAGGGGTTCGTGGACGCTGTAAACCTTGTTCTTGTCGTGGCGTTGCTGGGCGTGGATGCGGCGGGCGGTTTCGAGCTGTTCGCCCAGGGCCGGCTCTCCGTCCAGCACGGTTCGGGCGTCGGCCAGGAGGGCGGGGTTGTTGTCTTTGAGGACGGCGAGGAGATACTTGCCTCGTTCGCTGCAAAAGTCGAAGAGCGGTTTTTGCCAATACAGCGCGTCGCCCTGGATGACGTCGAAGAAGCGCGCGTAGCGTTCCATGAGGCGTTCGACTAACCGTTTGGCGGCCGTGATCTCGCCCTCGCCGGGCAGAATCGGCTCCAGGTCGAGCACGATGGGCAGGTCGAAGCCGACGAGATGGGCCACGACGGCGCGATGGTAGTACTCGGTGACCGTTCTCTTCTTTTCCTTCTTGCCGACGGTGATCTGCCGGGTGCAGCACTGGGGACAGCAGCGTTTTCTACTGGGAAAAAAACTCGTGGCCGTCGAGGGCCACGAACCGCAGAGCCCAGGGGCTCTCGTCCAGAACCTTGTTGCGCCTGAGGCGGTGGTTGATCTCCGAGAGCGCCTCGCGCAGGCCTTCGCTATCCATCGAATCGACGATCCGCGCGATGGAGTCGGGGCTGGGCTTGCGCGGCCCCACGATCTTTTCCCACCAGCCCCTGGCAAAACGGCGTCGCGGAGCGTTGGGTCGGCAGTTGCAGGCGCGAAATGCTGGATCACGTCATCGTCCTGAACGAGAAGCATCTGCGCAGGCTGATCCGCGAATATGTGGCTCGCTACAACGAGGAACGGACTCATTATAGCCTGGGAAAGGACGCTCCCTGCCCCCGTGCTTTCAAGAACGCCCCCTCACCGGAAGCTGAGATTGTATCTGTCTCTCGGCTCGGAGACCGGCATCATCGCTACGAATGGCGTCAGGTTGCCTGAGTGACGGGCAGACTGGCCTGCAGCGGAGTCAGGAAATGTGTTCACCCCATCCAAGAGAGTGACTTCTCTCTGAACAGCCCGTCCGGCAACCTCATATTCGAAGCGGGCTCTTCCCCCTCAAGCGTGAACTACCACGGGTTCGGAGGCAATCTCCCGTCCGACACGCACCCCCATTTGCTATGATGCGTAAGCGTTTCCTTTCTTGGCGAGGGACAGCCCTCTATTTCCGGGAATGGGTGACGACCGTCGGCTCGATCCGGATCGATTCTCCCGGATTGCACGAGCTTGTTCTCAAGGCAAAGGAGATCGACAAGTCGGTTCCCGAAGGTCTGAGAATCTCGTCGGTTCACCTGGTGCGGAAGCAATAGCCCCCGGAGCGGACCTACTCCCGAATCCACACCAGCATTTCGCCGAGCCCGCGGTTGGCCCATAGGTAGTAGGGGATGGCTTGGATACGACACGGGCGTATTCGGGACGGCTTGGAACTGTAGAGTTGTCCGTCCCACTTCCTCGAGTCGCGGCGTTCTCCTTTGCCCCAAATTACCGGGGTTCCGCCGAAAAGTCCTTGATCCCACTGAACGCGCAATTGGGCATCGCGGGGCAGGCGGATGTCGTTCAGGTCGGATCCGTTGTCCACTTCTTCCAGGCAATACACAACCGGGCCGCGCTGGAGGGCGATCCGGCCGGCGTCCTGTCGCACTTTCGGATGAGCCTCGATTCTCTCCACGGGCATGTCCAGAGAAAGCGTGATTTCGTCGCCGGGTGACCATTTCCGACGGATGGTGGCATAGCCTTTCCGAATCACGAGTTTGGTCCTCTCGCCGTTAATCTTCGCTTCAACTCTTCGACACCAGCCGGGGATTCGAAGGACCAATCCCCAATGCTTCACCTGGTCTGGGTCGATCCGAAGGCGCACGTCACCCTTCCAGGGATAATCGGTTTTCTGGGAAAGACGGACGGTGACGCCTTTCATCTCGACCTCCATCTCGCTCGACGCATAGAGATGGATGGCCACGACTCGGTCCGATGCGGAATACATATACAGTGGCAGGGAGGCCAGAAGTCGGGCGATGTTGGGCGGACAGCATGAACAACCGAACCAATCCTGACGTTGGAGATGGATATAGGACTCGGTGGGCGGCAGGTCCGGCCAGGCGGCAAGCGGGTTGGCATAGAAGAACCGGCGGCCGTCCTGGGACACGCCGCTGAGGACGCCGTTATACAGCGCCCGCTCCATGACGTCGGCGTACTTCCCATCGAGGTCGAGGCGCAGCATCCGGTGGGCCCAGAAGGCCAGACCGATGGCCGCGCAGGTTTCGGCGTAAGCGGTTTCGTTGGGCAGGTCGTAGGGCGTCGTGTATCCCTCGTTCCGGCAGGTCTGCCCGATGCCCCCCGTTACGTAGAGGTGGTGGTCGGTAAGGTCTTTCCAGATTCGGCGACAGGCCAGGGCCAGCTCGCGATCCTTCGTCTCAAGAGCAAGGTCGGCCATGGCGCTGTACAGGTACATGCCGCGGACGGCGTGGCCGGTTACCTGGTCCTGCTCGCGGACGGGCTTGTGAGCTTGGCAGTAGCTGTAATCGCCGAACCGATACTTGGCGGGATCCTCGCCTCGCTTCCGGGCTTCCTGGTCGAAGTAGTACGGCTTCCTTCCGCGCTCATCCACAAAGTACCGGGCCAGGTCCAGATAGTCGGCGCTGCCGGTTGACCGGTACATCTTAACCAAAGCGAGTTCGATCTCCTCGTGACCCGGATAGCCCCGTTTCTTTCCTTTGCCGCGCCCGAATACAGAGCGGACATGGTCGGCGCACTCGGCCATAATTCGGAGCAAGTCATCCCGGCCCGTCGCCTCGTGCCAGGCCACGGCCGCTTCCATGAGGTGGCCGATGCCGTACAGTTCGTGCTTGTCGCGCAGGTTGGTCCAGCGGTTTTCGGGCTCGACGACGGTGTAGTGGGAATTGACGTAGCCGTCGGGCCGGGGTGCCTTTTCGAGCAGGGCGATGGCGTTTTCGACCTGGCGCTGGAGGGCCGGGTCGGGATCGTGGACCAGGCTATAGGACGCCGCTTCGATCCATTTCGCGATGTCGGAGTCCCAGAAAAAGTGCGGCTGATTCGGTTGTCCCGGTTTCCAGTCGAAACGCCAGGCGCCGAGACGACTGGTCTTTTCCAACTGACGGTATTCGATGGAAAGGGTGACCTCGCGGTTCACGCGCTGGCGCTCGGCAAGAAGTCCGCCGGTGATTCTGACCTGGGACAGCGGAAGAGGCTTCATAGGTGGCTCCCGATAGAACAGAGATTTCCCATTTGACCCCACAGGGGGGCTTCCTTCTAAGCTTCCTTCTGGTTCGTCACACTTTCCGGCAGGCCCTGCTTGTGCCAGACCGTCAGGGCCTCCGCCCAATAGCCGAACTCGAAATTCGGAAGCCGATCCACCGATTGATAATGCATGGCGCGCTGGAAACGCTCCCGCAGAGTCGGCCCGCTGGTCTTGGTATCTGTCCGACCCTCCAGGGCCACCTTGAGCCCTTCTCGCTGTTCCGTTTTCAGGTCTTCGAATTCCATTTTGCTCTCCTTTAGATGGTGGCCCTGCTTGGCGTGCGGCACTTGTGAATCGTCCCTTACACTCTTGGCGAGGGTCGCTCGTCGTTTACTACCTCAGCCTATTTGCTGTCCTCGTCGGGCCCATAGATTTGGAACTCGCTTATCCTAGGAGAAATCGACTGGTTGTACTTGAGCAGGTGGAGCCTGACGAACCGTCCCGTGACAGGGGCAAATTCTATCTCGCAGTCCGGACCCAGTCTTGTCCCATGGTGAAATGTCTGCCAGGGGGTGTTCTCGTCGTCCCTCATCTGGAGTTCGTATTCGTATATCCAACTGCCGTGCCCGCGCTCGCGTATCCAGGCGTGATCGAACGTCCTAGGCTCCCCCAGATCGACGGCCAACCAGCACTCCTGATCCTTCGGGTCCCAAACCCAGTGCGTACCCGGGTCACCGTCAAATGCCTTGTCGGCGGTGGTGTGGTCGCGGTAGGAACTCGACGCGGTGGCCCTTTTGCCCGAGGCCAGCGACCCCGAATCGATCACGGCCGGCGGCAATACGGGGATATCCTTGGCCGGGCCGTCCAGGTCGAGCCTCAGAATCGTGTCGATCGGGTCGAGAGCCGGGGAAGGAACCCGGATCTGGATCCCGTTCTCATCCTGCGTAAATTCCGCCTGACCTCCCGTCAGGACCGTGACGCTCAGGACCTTGTGAGCGATGGGAGGCAATGTGAGAACCTGAGCCGGCCAACGGAAGACGTGCAGATAAACGCCCTTGTCACGATGCGTCGAGCCGCCCGTCCACGCAGTCTCGGGCCACGGAGAATCCTGAATCGCCCGGCCCTTGATACGGGTCATCAGCGGAGGGCGGAACGGGCCTCCACGCGTTCCATAGATGCTCTCGCCATACTTCCCGAGCCAGGCGCCGATCTCGCGGTAACGCTCCGCCTGGCGCGGTTCGATCCGGCCATCGGGCATGGGGCCCGTATTGAGGGCCAGGTTGCCATCGCCACAGGCGCACGATGCCAGCATCTGGAGACACTCGGTCAAAGGCCTGATGGTGTCGTCGGGCTTCCACGACCAGGAGGTGCCCAACGTCATGCACGATTCCCAGGGAAAAGTGTTCTGGAATTCGCCGAGCATCTGCTCGGGTGTGACGAAATCCCCCGGAAGTCCCGAACGATTGTTGATGATCAGGTCCGGCTGAATCGACCGCATCATGGCGAACATGTTTTTGGCATCCCAACGTTCGACCGAGCCACCCAGTCCGTCGAACCAGATTCCATCGATGCGACCGTAGTTCGTGAGGATCTCCCGCAGTTGACCGTGAAGATACTGGATGTATCGCTCGTGGTGCTCCCCGGTGAAATCCGGATGATGCCAATCGGGCTGGGAGTAATAGACAATCAGCTTGAGCCCCGCCTCGTGACAGGCATCGGCGAGTTCTTTCAGGTAGTCCACCTTCCAGACCGACTCAGGTCCCGTGCTCTTGTAATCGGTCAACTGGCTGTCGAAGAGACAGAAGCCGTCGTGGTGTTTGGCCGTGAAGATGATGTAACGGGTGCCGGCCTCCTGGGCCAGCTTGACCCATTCGCGAGCGTCGAACTTGTCCGGTTTCCATTGCTTGTAGAGATTGTCATAGACCTCGACGGGCGTTTCTCCCTTGTTGCCCGACGCCCGCTGCAGGCCCGGCCGCGGCTCGTCCGGGATCCTGCGCGAGTGGCTGAGCTCCTTTCCCGTCAACGTCACAGGACCCCAGTGGATGAACATTCCGAAACGCATGTCCTTCCACTCTTCGACGACTTCCGGCCTGGCTTTGAGGGGATCGGCTTTGGTCGTCGCCTCGGTTGAACCGGCGTCCGGATGCATTGCCATGCATACCGGAACCATGAATATCATCGCTAGTGCTCTTCTCATCGGTCTCGTTCTCCTGCTATGAGGGCGTGCGTCAAGGGCAATTGCGGGAGAAGTTCCTGGAACGATTCGACCAGCCTGCTATCCGTGCTCGAAGCACCAGTTATGTATGCGATGTCGAATCTGGACTGCGCAATCTTTAGACGTGGGTCCAGGCCCACCGGTTTACTTCGCGCAATCCAAACCGCAAGATCCTCTCGTTCGCCGGAGCGCTCTGTTCGCTCTTGTCCTCTGGCTTCCTTCCTCATGGCCTCGGATTTGCTGGCGCTCAAGCGCCGTTTTTGCTAAGGAGCTCCTTGCCGGGGAGCCGGCCTGCTACGTCGGTGGCTGTACGGACACGGGGTGCTGTCGCGTTGACGATGGCGCCCTTTTTCTCTTGATGTTCTTGTCCGGTAGCCCAGGCTGGCATCCTTTCCTCACGGTCCGCGATCCCGGCGCCGGCTCTTGGTCAGGCCGCGGCCGGTAAGGTTCTCCCGTCACGCTGATGCGCCAGAGAATGATGACCAAACGGCGCGCCATGCCCGCAATTGCCTTCTTCCTGTCGCCCCTGTTGCGAACCAACCGCCCATACCGCTCCGCAGCCCAGTCATCTCGGGCCATCCACCGCCAGGCGGCTTCGATGAGTATCTTGCGCAGTCTCGCGTTGCCGCATTTCATCAGCGGACCCTGGCGGGTCGTCTCGCCCGAGCTGGAGACCAGCGGCGCCAAGCCCGCCATCGCCGCAACCTGACGCCCCTTGTCAAAACGCTCGGGTGCGATCAGTTCCGTGCGCATTGCCATTGCCGTGACCGTGCCCACTCCGGGCACGGTCTGCAGCGCCTCGGAGGCCTGTTTGTGGCGCCGGGTGGCGGCCAGCGACTTGAGGGCCGCGTCTGCTTTCTGCACCTGCGAATCGTAGTGCTCCAAATCGGCGAGCAGGAAATCCAGCGAAAACCGCAGCTGCGCGCTCAGTTTCATTTTGCGCAGCGATTCGACCCCGCGGCGCGCCCACGTCTGCAAACCATCCGGTTCTTCTATTCCGTGCTGCAGGAGGAAACCCTTGATTTGCTGCTTGACGCGCCGCCGCTTTGCCACCATGTCGTCCCGCGTCCGAAACACCTGCCGGTCCCCCTCTTCCTCCAAGGTGGGAATCCGAACGGCTTTGAGAAGCTTCTTGGCCGACCACATCGAGAGCCTGCGGCTGTCCAGCCGGTCGCTCTTCGCTTCCTGGCCCGTGCTTTTCGGCGTCCGCGATGGCGCGATCACGTCTGCCCTGAATCCCTCTGCCCGCAACGCCCGAACCAAACCGTACCCCGTTGGCCCCGCCTCATAAACAACCCGATTCACATGCTCCTTGAACGGCGTCATGCTTCGAATCAAAGCCGACGGATCGGCGGGCTGCGTCCAACGCGTAACGACTTCATCCCGCTCCTCGCTCCACAGCGTCACACTGTAAGTCCGTTTGTGCACGTCGATCCCCACTTCTGCCCGCTCTCCTTCCATGAAGTGAACTTCCTTGATCGAAGACTCCTGTAGTGCTAGTCTCCTGTTCATGGTCGTGGTACTCCTTTCGTGTGTGCTGGTGACTATGATCACGTTTTCACACCATGAGCGCCACGACCTTCATGTTATCTTTCACGCGCTTCGGTCCATCTTGTGCTCTCGTCCTGCTGAAGCAAGACGGAGTTTCGACTGTCTGCTGCACTCTCTGTTCACCTGTACCGGCGTGGGATCATCTGGAAATCGCCTCGCTGGATTTCGTCGGAGGCGCGGAGAAATGGATGGTGGAAGAGGCGTCGGTTTTCACCCAGTCGGAAAGGTCCTCGGCGCTCCCGTTCCGGCTCGAATCGCCGAAGATCCAGGCTTCGCTGTCCCGCAGATTCAGAATATCGCCCGACATATTGATCCACTTCACGGCGTCCAGATAAGCGGGCCGCGTGTCGCCCTCCATGTCGATATAGGTGTTGTCGAACGTGCAATTCTTGAACTTAACCCCGATCACGTCGTCCAGGTTGACGTATCCCACGTCCATGTCGTGATTATAGACGTTGTCAAACACGATATCGCGCGGCCGGGGACCATCTGTCTTGTGGATGTAGAAATGGAGGTCGTCGAAATGGCAGTTCTGGATCAGGAGGTTTACGCAACGGAACCGGTTGCTGCCCTGGGAAGTCCCGATGCGGGTCGTCCGGCACCGCCGGATCACGGAGTTCCGGTTCAACAGTTCCTCGTACAGGACGGCATCTCCCACGGCCGGTCCCTGGGGCAGCGACTCGAGGGTCACGTCGAAGGTCGTCTCGTCGGTCGAGATGTTGCCGACGTTGAGGATTCGTACCATGCCCTTCAGCGCCGACTGGTCGGGTGTCCACACGCTCACCCAGTCGCCCGGCTTCAGCAGATGCACGACCTGGTTGCCCACCGTGGTTCCGCCCGGCCTCGAGACCGTGATCGTGTCGCCTGACACGGCCCGCACCTCGTTCGCCCGCATGAAGATGGCGAACACGTCGTCGTACATCGCGGCGCTATCGATCTCGCAATCCTCGATCAGAATCCCGAACCGATTGTTCGGCGACAGGTAATTGCCACGCCAGCTGTAGAATAGCTCGGTCTCCCGGTTGAAAACGGGGTCTTCCGTGGCGTCGGGCATCTGCATGTCGATGTTCCGAAATGTTACGGGACCATGGCTGTCCTGCGGCGTGATCGTCTGCTTGGGAACCCGGTAGAATCGAATGTTGCTGAGCAGAACGCGCGCGCTTTCCTCGAGGACGACGGTGTAGGAAATATCGGTGGTGCTGTTTCGCGTTCGCATGATGACTTCGGGGACTTCTCCGTTCGCGCATTTCCGAACGGCCTCTTTTGTGGCTTCCCCGGATTTCATATTTCGTCCCTCAAGGTTCGCGTGGATCCGAAGGTCTCGCGCCGAGCCGCCCGGGATCCGCTCCACCTTCGAGACCCACAAGTGCGCGCCCGTGCCGGAGCGTGAACCCGGTCCGTCCGGCAGAAAGATCCGGCCGAATGTAAAGCCGCCTTCACCGGTCTCCGGAATCGGATAGCGATCAAAGACGCGCACGTCCACTGTCCAGTTGGTCGGATCCGCGCCCACGACTTCCGCCTGCCAGTAGGGCAGCGGGTCATAGTCCACGATGAAGCCGTCGATATGGATGTTCTCCGCCTTCAGGATTCGGGTCACACGGGTCGGCGATTCCAGCAGGAGCTTGGCCCGCTGGTCGGGATTGTTCGGATTCCGACCAACGATCCGGATGTTGCGCGCTCCGTCCAGGTCGAAGGTCCAGCCCCCGCCTCTTACGCGAAAGGTCTTCGTATGATCAAAGCGAACGGTCCCGCCTCCCGCGTCCCGGGCAGCAAAGACCGCCTCGTGAATCGCTTGGGCGTCATCGGTCGTCCCGTCTCCGACCGCGCCATAGTCGGCGACGTTGAAAACCGGTAAGCCATCGAAAGTCGGCGTGCCCAAGGCGATCTGATAGCCGATCCGATATGTCGAGTGGTCCGGCGACACTTTCACCGTGATCTTCTCGTCCTTCGCCAGCCCCTCCAGCCGCATTTCGAATCGCGTGACTTCTCCCACGGGAGCATAGAACGCCCTGACGCGCGTTGAATTCCGAAAAACCTCCACCGGCACGGCATTTCCGGATTTCACCTCGATCCAGGCCATCCCAATCTGGTAGTCCCCGGCTTCCGCCACGGCATGGGGCCACACCTTCGCATCGGTCGTAACAGTCTGGTCGACTGTGTAGACGATCGTTGCCGGGGAGTTGCCTGGAGTGCCCCAGACGAAAACAAGAATGCCCAGAAGCAAGAGATAGAGACGACGCGTGAGCAGATGCATTTCATTCATTTCAGGACCTCCCGAGTAGTGGTGTGAGTTTTTCCGGATGTGGCGATCCTATTCTTCGAGCGGCGGCACATCCGGCGGACAATTCGGCGGAACGCCGAAATGGTTCCGGGAATCGGCGTCTGTTTCGACCCAGTCGGACAGGTCCTCTGCGCTGCCGTTCCGGGTCGAATCGCCAAAGATCCAGGCTTCGCTTCCATATTCCAACTCGACGATGTTCCCCGTCATGTTGACCCAGGAATTGCCGTCGAGGTAGATTGCTTCCGCGCCGGGGTCTTTCGAAGGATCGGGGTTATACCCGCGACTCCCGAGAATGTAGGTATTGTCCAGCGTGCAGTCGATGATCTTCGGGTTGATCGATGCGTCGAGCCGGATCCTACTGAAATCGTTCGACCGAACATAACAGCTCTTTAGGACGAAGTTCCGCGCCCGGGTGGCATGATTCGAATCCTCGAACTCCGTCTTGAGGTATATGTCCTCAAAGTGGCAATCGACGAAATGCCCGCCGGTCCGAATCCGCGTGGTCGCCGCCCCGGCGCCCACATCCCGAGTGCTGCAGTTTCTGACGACCGTGTCCCGATTGTAGAGTTCCTCGTTGATGGCAACCATGTTGACGATTGTACCGGCAGGGATCGACTCCAGTGTGACATCAAAGGTGCCATCCGCCTTCTCTGATCCGACGCGGGTAATGCGCGACATGCCGAGAAGCCGGGCCTGTCCCTCCGTCCAGACGCTGATCCAGTCTCCCGTATGAAAGAGATCGGCATAGTCGCCCAGTTCCAGGCTGAGGGTCTGGCCATCGATCCCCATGATATCCTGCCTTCTCATGAAGAAAGCCAGCGTGTCATCGTACATGGCGGAACCGTTCCAGTCTCCGTCCTCGATCAGGAAGCCCCACCGGTTGTGTCCCGTAACTGAGTAGGCTCCCCGCCAGCTGAAGAAGAGTTCCGTGCTCGGGTCCTTTATCAGCAGGTCAACATTTGAGAATGTGACCGGGCCTACGTTTTCTCCCGGGAGAATCCCCAGACACGGAATCAGGCGGAACAGGATGTTGCTCGCGGTGACACGTGCGCTGTACTTGATCTGGAGGCTGAAGCCTCCCCGGTGTCCATAGTCACGATGAGGCACGATGATTTCCGTCGCCCCCTCGTTGATGGCGTTCTGGAGATGAGCCGCCATGTTACTGCTGCACCGGAGACGTATCTTGCGAGCCTGGCCTTCGATCCTCTCCGTCGAGTCGATATACACGTGTTTGCCCGTTCCGGTGCGCGCGCCGGGAGAATCCGGGACAAAGTAGTGGGCGAAGTAAGGCGAACTGCGAGGGAGCGTGTTCGGACCCACCAGGGGGACCTCGTAACGGTCCGGAACCGTGATGTCCATAGTCAGATTCGCAACGTCGATGGAGTCAATCGTACCCTGGTAATAGGGAAGAGGATCGTACTCCACGGTGAATCCGTCCACTTGGATGTTCTCTGAGTTCTGAATGAGCGCCAGACGGTCAGGC
>JABMPG010000676.1 GCA_013203855.1 bacterium | reverse complement strand
GCCTGCATGCGGCGATTGCGGAGCGCAAGAGCAGGCGTCTGGCCCGTATAGCGCTTGAAACAACGGCCAAAATACGATTTTGACAGTCCGGCGCTGCGGGCCAGGTCCTCAAGTTGCAGGTCGGGGTAGGCAAACTTGACCTCCAGGTATTTCACCGCATTTGCGATCGGCACTGGGTAATCCTGTTCCGTGGTCAGGAACCTCTCGCATAGCGACATGAGAAGGCGATAGAGCTGGCTTGCAGCCCTGAAAGCGGTAGGCTTTTCCTGCTGCATGGCCTCTCTGCAAATCTCCGTCAGGATCCGGATAGGCTCGGAGTCCCCCGGGAGGTCGAAGATCGGGCCGTGCTCTTCCAGGAGGCTTTCCACTATGGCCGCCGCGGTCTCGCCGCGAAAGGCCAGATAGAGGCGTTCCCATCGTGCCCCCTCGGGCAACCAGTAGGCCGTATCGGATGGGACGCTAAACAGAAAGGCCTGGCCCTTGCCGATCTTGTGCTCGCGCCCCCCGGCTCGGAAGATGCCCATGCCACCCAGACAGTACTGGAAATAGTGAACAGGAACAGAATCAGATCTCGTCGAGTTGTCGAGGCTGAATCTGTCGGCTTTCTGGTCGTCCATCTGATGCCCGGCGAAAAGAGGAAGCATCTGTGTGAATCTCGGATGGTTCCTCTGACAAAGACCATAAATCCGGTTCGGGATCGACTTCCAGGGGAGGGAGAGCGTTTTTTGAGAACATTTTGGCATATTCTGACTATTGTGCTGAACCGCGATGGTGAAGAGAATGGTGTCTCAGGTAATGCGTGTCACCTTGAACCCGATTATTCCGCCAAGGCAAACGCATTGCAAGTTCCTTTACCCATACGCAGAAGGGAGAAGACACCATGACGTACCGCCTGGAACCAGAAAGCGCGACGACGCGGGGGTGGGGCTCGAAGAGCCGAGCCTTCACCCTCATTGAACTGCTTATCGTCGTGGCCATCATCGCCATTCTGGCCGCCATCGCCGTCCCGAATTTCCTAGAGGCGCAGACGCGCGCGAAGATCGCTCGGGTCGAGTCGGACATGAGGACGATTGCCTTGGGGATTCAGTCCTACACGGTTGACAATAACAAGACTCCTTACCTCTATGAATACTATCTGGCCACCTCACCCAACATGTACAACGCCTACATCTATCACCATTTCGACCCGAATGTCAGTTCGACGGTGACGCCGTGGCACCAGGCGATTCGCCTGACCACGCCGGTGGCCTATCTGGACACGATTGCTTACACGGATCCCTTTGATTCCTTTGGCGAATCCAATGGCGGGCTCGACAAGGCCGGCTACATCTGTCTGTCTCTCCAAGGGGCCCTGGCGGATGGCAAGCACGCCCAGAATTGGCAGACGGGAGCGCTGCTCGGCACGAACACCCAAGCGACCTATCCTTTGCTCGCCCCCATGGTGATGAAGATCAACGGGCAGGCCCGGAACTTCACGTTCTTCCTCGTGAGCCCCGGGCCTGACAAGAAGTGGGACGTCGTGAACGGCGTGCTCATGACACCCAGCCACGCCATTCCAGAGGAACCAGTTGCCTATGCCTACGTCAACGGTCTTATCAACCTTTACGACCCGACGAACGGGACGGCCAGCGGCGGCGAGATTCTTCGGATCGAGTAGCCCGACGAACCCGAAAACCAACCATAGGAGAATTGCTCATGTTACACCGTATCGGTGTTGGACTCTGCATGTTGTCAGCGGCGCTCGTGTTGGGCACGCCGCAAGCGGGTTTCTGCCAGGACGGCGAAGCCACGATCCTCTACGTTCCCACAGCCGACTTCCAGTTTGAGGGAGGGTGGCGGAGCGAGGGTTTCTATCTGACAGCGGCCGATTTCCAGTTCGGGAATTCAGAGGACAAGAAGATACCGGTCAAGGACGCCCTGACACTGATCCATATCCCGCGGGCCGGGAGCTATCAGGTGTGGGCGTCGTCCCAGGACTACGCGACCAACCAACCCCGTACGCGTCGTTTCAAGATTGGTTTGGACGGGCGGCTGACCGAGAAGGAAGGCGGCACCCACGGGAAAAGCGGCTTTCACTGGCAACTGCTGGACGAAATGCCCCTGCAGGCCGGCGATCACATGCTCACCCTTCGCGACACGGTTGCTTTTTTTGCAAGGGTCGAGGGCGTGGTGCTCAGCTCGACTTCGTTGACCGAGGAATGGTTCACCCCGGAGAACCTGGCCCGGTATCACGCGCGGGTTCTCCCAATCGTGCCGGAGGGCTTTGCCCCGGAAGCGCCGAAGACATCCCCGGGGTCGGAGGTGGAAGTGGCGCGCCTGGAAAATGACCGCCTGCGGGTGGTGTTCCTCGATGGACGCGCGGACGACGACAAGCCCTTGGTCTCGACGCGGCTGGAAATGCAGACCCCGAAGGGCTGGCTGACTCGCCCTCTGGGGCAGGATCTCTTCTTACAGTACGTGCCCAAGGTGGACGTCACCCTCGGCTACTACCCCCACTGGTCAACGCCAGACAACCCCCTCCACCTCAAGACCGCCGCAGGGGAATACACGGTGGACTCCTTCAGCAATCCTTTCCTGCCCGGCAATCCCCAGCGCCTGACCCCTCGCTCGGTCCGCAATACGACGGACAACCAGGTCGAGGTGACGTACGAACTCCCCGACGGGAAGCAGGCGTGTTCGGTCTGGCAACTCGATCCGGGTCGGCAGGACATCCGTTTCACGCTGGAGTGCAAGGCGGACAAGGATGGATTCTATTCGGTGGGCATGGGCGCTTTCCAGGAATGGAAGCGCGAGGACGTGGACTTTCTCGAGATGCCGCCCGTTTACCAGTTCCAGCGTTTTCCCTTGAAGGCGGTGTTGCTCCAGAGCTCGGTGATGCCCCATCCGCTGGGCATCTTCCAGATCAAGCAGGAGGGACAGCCCGTCTCCCTGGCACTCGTGGCGGAGCCCTCTCGGTTGCCTTTCCGGTGGGCCAACGGACGAAACCCCATCTACGGCTTCTCTCCGGTGAATTGGAACTGTGAGCCGCAGCCCTGCATCTTCTCGCCTGTCCTGGGCCTGATCGATTCAGAATGGAAAATTGGCGAAACCCACTCGGTGGCGTGGCGGTTCCTCGCCATGCCGGGGGACTGGAAGGATGCTCTCGAGTACAGCTCGGCGAACATTATGGAGGTGAAGGACTACCGGAAGCCGGTCAACGCCTCCCTGACCGGGGCCGCTCTGAACATCATCGATCTCCTGCGCGACGGGACGGCCTGCGGGTGGGACGAGGAACTCAAGGGCTTTTACGAGATCGAGAACCAGAACATGGTGAAACAGGCCTCGCCCCTGACCTTGCTCTCGGCGGCCGTTCTGAGCCACGACGAGGATTTCTACGTCAAACGGGGGCTTCCGAGCATCGAGTTCGTCGCGAGCCGCAAAGGGAGCTTCATCTACCGGGGCGCCAGGAACAGCGGGGGCGGTCCGGTCGGCGTCCAGATCCAGGTGCCCAGCAATGCTTACGATGCGGCCTTCTGGGAAGGCGCCTGGTCGCTCCTCGGACGAAATAACCCGTGGATGGCCGAGTTCAAGTCCCGCCACGGCGCGCCAATGCAAAGCGACAAACCGAAGGAATGGCTGGACATGCCGCAGTGGACCAGTTGGCTCGGGGCCTACCGCTTGGATCACGATCCCGAGACGCTCAAAGAAACCCTGAAAGAGGCGGATGCGTTCATCGCCGACCGGATTTACGGGCGCCTGACCCAGCCCGCCCTGGGGTTCTACAATCTTCAGTATTACCCCTTCTGGTACGGTCTCGTCGAACTCTACCAGATCACGGGAGACAAGAAATACATCGACGCCGCCCAGGTCGGGGGCTTCCAGACGATCGCGAGCATCTTCTCCCAGCCGCAGATTCCAAACGGCGAGATCGGCGTCCATAGCCCGGAACAGCTCTGGCCCATCACCACCCACCGCCCGAACTTCTATCGGGGAGGCGAACTGATCCCGCAGGTGGACCTGAAGGAATTCATGCTCCCCAAGCAGATCGAGGCATGGAAGGTGGCCCAGGTGGGGTTGGGAATCGAGACGCCCAACTCGCAGCTCTTCAACACCAACTTCGGCAGCGACATCTCCATGTCGGTGTGGGCGCCTCACCTGCTCCGCCTCTATTACTACACCGGGCGCGATATCTACCGGACCTATGCAAGAGACACGATCATCGGACGGTTCGCCAACTATCCCGGTTATGGTGTCCAGCTCTACTCCGACCTCTTCCTGGCCGAGGATTATCCCTACGGCCACGGCGTGTACGTTGGAGGCCTGTACTATCACCACATTGCGCCGCACCTGTCGTTCGCGCTGGATTACCTGTTCGCGCAGGCCTTCGCGCTGTCGGGAGGCAAGATCGAGTTCCCATACTCGGTGCAGAAGGATTACACCTTCTTCTACAATTGGGAATACGGCACTCAACCCGGGGAAGTCTTCGGAGAGAAGGGCGCCGTGCCCTGGATCGAACGCGACCTGGTCAATCTGGACACGATCGACGCGGATTGGCTGGCCGCGCGTGGCCCGAACCGCTTCTACGTTATGCTCATGAACCAGCTTCACGAGCCCCTCGATGTGAAGGTCCAACTGGACGCCAAAAAGATCGGCCTGATCCCGGATGGCAACGTGGAACTCTTCGAGAACGCAAACAGCCAGGCGCGCCCCGTCTCGCGCAAGCCCGGGGAAGCGGAACTGCCCGTCGTCACGATCCCTCCACTGGGCATGGTTACGTTGTCGCTTCCGGCGAAGGAGAAAGCGCTCTACCCCGAGACCCCGCCCCTGGAGACGGGACACCTGGTTCAGGACCTACCCGAGCCGTGGAAGAAGGCTCACGCTTTCCGCATCCGTGGGCCTTTCGGCAAGGACGCCCTCTACGTGGTGGTCGAGTGTGAACCGGTTGACGGGGGGCTGGTCAAGATGTCCCTCAAGGGAGGCAAAGACGTGGTTATGGAACGCGACCACTATCCCTATGAACTCTCCGTCTATCCCATAGAAATGGGGCAGGACCTGAAGATCGATCTGGAGTGCGTGAAGGGGTCTGAAGAGGGGAAGACCGTGACCTTCGCTCTGCCGGGAACGGCTCTTTCCGCGCAGAAGGGGGAGTAATCGCGCTCGCCGTCTTGTTCGCCTGGACCGTCCAACCCTGCTGAATTCCCAGTTCCGCGTGGCCATCCTTGTAGTTCGTGACCACACTCCCGTCCTCGTCCACCGCCTGCTCTATTTTTCAACCGGCTGCGACGCTCCGCGATCTCCATCCGCGCCGCAAACTCCAACTCCTCCCGGCTCGACACGCAGGCCTCGCGCCGGCGTTCCAGGCTCTCCACCGCCTCGTTGAGCAGGTCCCTGAACT
>JABMPG010000675.1 GCA_013203855.1 bacterium | reverse complement strand
TAGCCACCCGGGAGGTGGCCTGGCCGATCACGACCTCCGCTCTGACAACGATCTGCGCTTTCGTGCCGCTTCTCCTGTGGCCGGGGATCATGGGTGAGTTCATGGGCTATCTGCCTCGGACTGTGATCATCACCCTTTCGGCGTCTCTTTTTGTGGCCCTGGTAATCAACCCGTCGGTGGCGGCCGTCCTTCTGAAGAAGAAGATAGAGAAAGGACATCGGCCTTTTACGGAGTCGCGTTTCGCGAAACTCTATGCCGCTTTTCTGCGTCTGGCCATCCTTCACCGCTGGTCCACGCTTGTTCTGGCCTTCGGGTCTCTCTTTTTCATGATCCACTGGTTCGGGAAGACTGGCGTGGGCACCGAGTTCTTCCCGACCACCGAGCCTCAAGGGGCCTATATCAATGTTGAGCTTCCCGAGGGCAGCTCGCTGGACACCAGCGACATCGTTGTCCGTCTCGCCGAGGATGCGGCTCTGCAGTTCCCGGAATCGGAAGCGGTCGTCGCGAGCGTGGGCGCCACGGGCGGATTGTTCGGTTCCGGCGGCGGAAAATCCAATGAGTCTCAGGTCACCATCGAGTTCGTCGATCGCGAGTTCCGCAAGACTCCTTCCTCCGAAATTGTCACACGGCTTCGTGAATCTCTTTCGGGCGTGAGCGGAGCGGAGATCACGGTCGACAAGCCTCAGGAAGGCCCTCCCACGGGGGCTCCGGTCAATCTCGAGATTTCCGGAGAGGATTTCGAGCAGATTGGCCGCATTGCTCTGGAAGCCAAGGAGCGCCTGCGTAGAGTGGAAGGAATCGTAGATCTGAAAGATAATTTTGTCATTGGCAAGCCGGAACTCGAGATCAAGGTGGACAAGGAAAAGGCGGCTCTTCTCGGGCTGACCACGCAGATGGTCGGCAATACGGTGCGGACCGCCCTTCAGGGCACGAAAGCCGGGGTGTACCGCGTCCGGAACGACGAATATGACGTGGTTCTTCGCATGCCGAAAGCGCAGCGGAGTACGATTGATGCCTTGGAACGGTTGTGCGTGGCGAGTCTGAGCGGCGCGCAGGTGCCCATTTCTACCGTGGCAGATTTCGAATGGTCTAGTGGTCTGGGCAGCATCGAACGGGTGGACGAAAAGCGCACGGTAACGGTTTCGGCCGACGTGGCTCCGGATTACAACCAGAACGCGGTGCTCACCCAGGCTATCGCGTCCATGCGCGAGTTTCCTCTTCCCCCGGGTGTCACGGCTCGGTTCACCGGCCAGAATGAAGAGCAGCAAGAGTCCCAGGCCTTTCTGAGCCAGGCTTTTTTCGCCGCGATTTTTCTGATCGCCCTAGTCCTGGTCATGCAGTTCGATTCTATTGTGCTTCCGTTTATTATTATGACGTCGGTGATTCTTTCTCTGACGGGGGTCTTCCTGGGCCTTGTCCTGACCAAGCAGCCTTTCGGCATTATTATGACGGGACTGGGCGTGATCAGTCTTGCCGGCGTGGTCGTCAACAACTCCATCGTGCTTATCGACTACGTCGAGAGAATTCGCCGGCAGGGACTGGAACTCCAGGAGGCGGTCATCCGTGCTTGCACGATCCGTCTGCGGCCCGTTCTGCTCACCGCTATCACGACTATCCTTGGCCTGATCCCGATGGCGACGGGCGTCTGTTTCAACTTTCGAAAGTTGAAATGGGAGGTTGGCGGAGAAATGAGCCAGTTCTGGAGTTCCATGGCCATCGCGGTCATTTTTGGCCTCGCCATGGCGACCCTGCTGACCCTGGTGGTTGCGCCGACGCTCTATGTGATTCTGGACAAGGTGCGTGCCGGTTCTTATCGAGAGAAGGAGATCGAACGCGAAATGAAGGCGTTCGCTGAGGGAAAGACCGTTTTATCGGAGGAAGAACCCGTCGGTGCCGGAGTCGAGATCTGAAAGTCGTGACTGAAGACTTCGAACTCCAAACTCCCATCGACAAGGCGGCCCCACCTTCGTATAATTCTCCCGTTTTTGCGACGATTCTGTGGAAAGGACTCAGTAAATGTCGAATATTGTAGAAAAACATCGCGAGAGGGCGAAGCAGCTGCACAAGACCATCGTGCTTCCCGAGGCGGCGCTGGATACCCGGACGCTGAAGGCCGCGCGCATCTTCGCGGACGAAGAGTTGGGCGTTCCGGTCATCGTTGGCGATCCCGCCGAGTTGCAGAAGCAGGCCGCCGAGGCCGGCGTCTCCCTGGATGGGATTCAGGTCATCGATATGGCGAAGTATGAGCGGCTGGATGAAATGATCGCCGTCTATCAGGAACGGCGGGCCAAGGAAAACTTGACGAAAGAGCAGGTGCGCGATCTGCTGTCCGATCCTCTCTGGTTTGGCGCGATGCTGGTGAAAGTGGGCGGGGCGGATGGCATGACGGCCGGCGCCGTCAATACCACGGCGAACGTGATCCGTGCTTCGATCAAGTGTATCGGTCCTCGAAAGGGGCTTCGCACGGTCTCCTCGGCATTTTTGATGGTCGTGCCTGACGAACAGTTCGGAGAGGCGGGAGCCATGATTTACTCCGACTGCGGCGTGATTCCCGCTCCGACCGAAGACCAGCTCGTGGACATTGGCGAGGCGGCAGCGCAGACGTGCCGGCAACTGATTGGCGTCGAGCCCGAGGTCGCGTATCTCAGTTTTTCTACGAAGGGGAGCGC
>JABMPG010000674.1 GCA_013203855.1 bacterium | reverse complement strand
GTGAACTCGATGTCCTGCATGTCGCGGTAGTGCTTCTCGAGATCGTTGCGGATGCCGACCAACTGCTTATACGTCTTGGGCATCATCTCCTCAAGGCTCTGAATGCCCGACTCGATCTGCTCGGAGGTCTTGGTGGTTTTGTTCAGGGGCAGCGGGGTCCGGGTGCCGGCCACCACATCTTCGCCCTGAGCATTGGGAAGCCACTCGCCGAAGAACTTGTTTTCGCCCGTGGCGGGATTACGGGTGAAAGCCACGCCCGTAGCCGAGGTGTCGCCCATGTTGCCGAAAACCATGGCCTGAACATTGACCGCCGTGCCCCACTCGTGCGGAATGCCTTCGATGCGGCGATACGAAATGGCGCGCTTGCCGTTCCACGAGGCAAAGACGGCGCCGATGCCGCCCCAGACCTGCTCCATCGCGTCATCGGGAAAATCCTTTTTCAGAGACTTCTTGACGATCTTCTTGAAGGACTCGCACAGGGCCTTGAGGTCGCCTGAACTCAGATCAGTGTCGTTCTCCACGCCCTTGGCTTCCTTGACGCGATGCATCTCCTGCTCCATCTGAAGACGAACGCCTCTGCCTTCTTCGGGCTCAACGCCCCCAGCCTTCTCCATCACCACGTCGGAGTACATCATGATCAGACGCCGGTAGGCGTCCCACACGAAGCGCTCATTGCCGGTCTTCTCGATCATCCCCGGAATGGTCTTGGTGGTCAGCCCGACGTTCAGCACGGTTTCCATCATGCCGGGCATCGAGGACCGCGCGCCGGAGCGAACCGAGACCAGAAGGGGGTTTTTCGGATCGCCAAATTTGACGCCCATCAGTTTGCCCATCCTGACCAAAGCCTTCTCGACCTCGGATTCCAGGCCTTGGGGGTACTTCCGCTTGCTCTCGTAATAGTAGGTGCAAACCTCGGTCGTGATAGTAAAACCGGGAGGGACGGGAATGCCGAGATCGGCCATTTCGGCCAGGTTCGCGCCTTTGCCGCCGAGCAGATTCTTCATGCTCGCGTTGCCGTCCGCTTTACCGCCGCCGAAAAAATACGCGTTCTTCTGGGGACTCATGGAGGGGGCCTCCTAAAGGAATTTGGTTGGAATCCGTTGCGCGTTCCGTACGCGGAGCCTGGTGAAGGGCTTCAGAAAGCCACTCTGTCGCCACCAGCCATCCGTCCCCACCGGCTCCTACGCAAACGGACAGCAAAACTGCAACACCCTACTGGCTCGCTCCGGCACTGTCAAGGTTTTCTATTGCGTTCGCCCCACTAATTTTGTTCAAATCCGGCTAGTCTAGTCTGGGCTGAGGGCTTTTCCGCGAAAGGATGTTTTACGCATGCGCTTCTTCTCGAGTCCCGATCGATCTCTGATAACGGGGAACGGATGGATTATCTGCCCCCTTCGGGTTTCGGGCTTTTTTCTCGCCTTCTGCCTGATGATCGCGACGATAACCGCCCAGCCCCAGCCCGACCAACTGTCCGGATTTTCCAACGAGGAACTGGAGGAGCGGGGCCGACGACTCTACGGAGAACAGCAGTTTACGGGGCTGGAACGGATCCTCGATGAACTCCAAGCCAGGTCCGGCGATGAGCCCAGCCCCTTCGTCCAACTCTACCGTTCCATGATGGAGCACCGTCCTCAAAGCGAAGAGCGACGGCGATCTTTCGACATCCTCGGCGAGAACCTGAACACCACCGCCCCGGCCGTTGCACAGACCGCGCCGATTCTTGCCACTCCCCAGCCCACCCCGCCGCCCATTGAGCCCGGCCCCGCTCCCGTCGAAACATCCTTCGCCGATCGAGTTCCCGGAGGATGGGTCACTCTCGACGTGGCGGGCCTCCTGGCGCTGACCCTGATCCTGGTCCTGGTCTTCCGCCGCCGCACCCCAATCGAGCCCGAAGAGGAAGAACCCATGGCTCCCCCCGCGCCCGAACCCGAAGAGGAGGTCCTGGAGGAATTGGTCGAAGAAGTCGAGGTCCAAGAGGAACCGGAACAGGAAACCCCGGCGGACGAGGAGGACGAAGAATTCATTTCCATGAGGGAAATGGACGATCAAGAAGAGCCACCCCGGTCCTTTTTCGATGAAGGCGTGGAGGAAGAAGAGGTGGGCGAGGACGAAGCGATCCAATTCGAGGAACCCGAGCCGCCCGAGGACGTGCTGATCGTGGCCGACGACGAGGCGCTGGGCTACTACGATGACGAGGACGAATTCGAGCAGGCGGAAACCCAGGCCGAACCCTATCTGCCCGGCCTGGAAGAAGCCCCTGACCTCGAAGAAGAGGACCACGTCATCGGAACAGACATGGATACCCGCGAAGAAACGCAACGGCCGGGAGAAGAGACCGGGCCTCCCGTTCCCCTCGAAGAAGTGCTGCGGGGCATGCCGGACGTTCCGCCCCATGAAGAAACCGTTTTCCAGAGCGACGAAGAGACCCGAGTGATTCACCCCCTCGACGAGAACAGCTCTCTCTTCCGCAGCGACGACGTGACCCTGACCCACAT
>JABMPG010000673.1 GCA_013203855.1 bacterium | reverse complement strand
GTGCAGGATTCCTCTGAAGACATGGTTTTCGGGGTCGACGCGGAGAACGAGCTTCTTGTTTCCCTGATCGAGAACCGGTTTTCGCGAAACGCCGAGTTCAACTATGGCCGCACCGACGCCGATTTCATTGTCAATGGGGCGAATCAAACCCGCCTGTTTGTTGTGGATTCCGACCAGGACCGCGTGATCATGCCCGGTTTCTGGGACACCGATCTCGATACCGGTGTGCGAGTTGAGGAAAGCGCGGATGAGGACGTCATTCGGTTCGATACCGCGGGCGAGGAGCGCTTTCGGATCGAGCCGGACGGGACGCTTCTGGTCGGATCGGCTCACGGATGGGACATCGGTTCCGCCGAGATCGCTCACTACAAGATGAACGACGATGCTCCCAGCGGCGTTGTGAGCGATTCGCTCGGCCACCACGGTCTGTTGGAACGAGACGGGATGGGCGAGGAATACACGACTCTCTGGACGCAGACGGGCCTCGTTCAATCCGCTCTCGATTTCAACGGGACCGATATGCGGATCGATTGCGGCAATTCGACCGATTTCGCCTTGGTGGGAGACATGGCGGTGTCTCTCTGGATTCGGCCGGACGGTTGGGGGGAGGCGAATACGGGATACCTGATCGAGCGATACAACGTGGGCGGCTATCGTCTGTTTCTTCAGGCCGGGACCAACGGGCTTTCCTTTTTTGGTAGAACCTCGGGAGGGGCTTCGCAACAGGTCGCTTCGAGTTCCAACGCGGTGACGCTGGGCGTATGGCAGCATGTCGTTGTCACGCGTGTTGGCACGACTGTTTCCTTCTATGTAAACGGGGTCTATGCGGGCGGGGGCGCGATCGAAAACATTTCCGAAGACAGCGGAAATGCGAATCTGTATATCGCAAACCGACCCACTTGGGATCGCACTTTCGATGGTCTGATCGACGATGTGCGATTGTTTGACCGGGCTCTGACCCAGAGCGAGATCGAGGGGCTGTATCGGTTCGGATCGGGGACGGAGGAGGATTCCGAATCCTATCGTCTCGACGTTTCGGGCCGGATCTATGCGTCGGACGACATTCTCACGGCGGGGGAACTCGTCCAGGCCTGCGACCCGGCGTTGAAGACCGCCATGCGCCGGCCGGAGTGGACGGCCGATGAGGTCACTTCGCTCTCGACCCGGCTTTCCGACGCGGTGGCCTCGTATCGGCTCAAGGCCCATCTTCGGGACGAGGCGAGCACATTATCGACGGCAGCGCCGAGGGTGCTGGGGTTCGATGCCAGTAAACTTCCTGTCGAGTGCGTTCGGGACGTCCAAGGCCTTCTGTTCGTCTCGCCGGTCTCGATCCTGGCGCTTCAGGCGCGGGAGATCCGTCAGTTGAGAGAGGACCTGGAAAGTCTGAAAGCCCGCCTGGAGCATCTGGAGGGGAAGTGACAGCTTCGTCCGTTCTTTGGGGAAGACATCTCTCTGCGGAAGTGTCTTCCCCGGCGCTTTTGACCCTCCGTGTTTTCGCGTAATGCTGAATCAGTATAAGTAACCATTTATGGTTGGAAATGACCTAAGCCGGTTGATTCCGTGCGGGCGCAGTGGTATCGTCCTGGTTGTAGGCAAAAAATTGGATTTGTCGGGGATTGTCGCCGGTTGCTCAGGGCTTTTTGCACCGGGTGGGGATCCTTAGAAAAGGAGCCGACACAGGATGGCATCTTCGCAGCATACCGAACCCTATGAGGTACTCTCAGAGGGGGCCCGCGATGTGCATCGCGCGATCATGAGCGTGATGGAGGAATTAGAAGCGGTTGATTATTATCACTTGCGGGCCGACGTGACGCAGGATGAGGAGTTGAAGTCGATTCTGGTCCATAACCGCAACGAAGAGATCGAGCATGCCGCGATGGTGCTCGAATGGCTTCGGCGGCGGATTCCGGAATTCGACCAGGACCTGCGGACGTATCTTTTTACAACGAAGCCGATAACCGAAGTCGAAAAAGGCGTCGGGGACGGTGAGACGCAAGGCGGCGCGGCCGATAGCGATCACAGTTTGGGCCTCCGCACACTGAAAGGAGAATAGAGAGTATGGCAAGTGATATCCTTCGTCGTTCCTTTGCCCCCGTTGCATCGGAGGCATGGGCCGAAATAGATGTTCGGGCCAAAGAGATCTTTCAGACCAGTCTTACCCTGCGGTCGATCGTCGACTTCAGCGGCCCCCACGGCTGGGAGTTCGCCGCTCTGAACCTGGGCCGTCTGGACGTGACGGGGAAGAAGCCGGTGGACGGCGTGACCTGGGGTTTGCGACAGGTGATGCCTGCCGTGGAGACACGGATTCCTTTCAGCCTGAAGCAGATGGATCTTGACAGCGTGACGCGCGGCTCGAAAAACCCGGATCTGGGTCCTCTGGAGGAGGCCGCCAGGAAGGCCGCCTTTTTCGAGGAAAACTGCCTCTACAATGGTTTCAAGGCGGGTGGAATTCCCGGTCTCTTTCCGAGCGCCGAGCAACCGGCCGTGGCCTTGCCCGGGTCGATGGAAGACATGCCCAAGGCTGCGGCCCAGGCCGTTCAGGCAATTCAGGGCGCAGGGATTCCCGGACCCTATACTCTGGTTCTGGCGCCCGCTCAGTACCAGGCGCTGATGCAGGCTGCCAAGGGCGGATTCCCGATTCACCGCGCCGTGCGCGAGATTCTGGGCGGCGGCATCCTGTGGAGTTCGGCGTTGTCCGGCGGGGTGATCCTGTCGGTGCGCGGAGGCGATTTCGAACTTGCGGTCGGGCAGGATCTTTCCATCGGGTACTGGCGCCACGATGGCGATAGTGTGGACTTTTATATCACCGAGAGTTTCACCTTCCGGGTCATCGAGCCTGCGGCGTTCGTGCCCCTGAAGGGCGCGAAGTAGCCGGACCGAATCAGAACTCTCCCCCTGCGGCCCGCGGCTGCCGATTTTCCCTCCTCGGCACGGCGGGTCGTTGTTTTTGGGGATGTAGTCTGGAGTTCAAGACTCAGTGTTTGGAGTTTCTTCGGGGGAGGGCTTGGGTCTGGCCAGTCTTTTCCGCGGCGGTTTCTTGCCGAGGCGATAGTGCGTGAAGTCCCAGAGGGCCCGCATGAAAAGGTTCCCCGCGAGGGCGGCGAGAAGGGCGTAAACAAGGAGGCCGAGGCTGATTCTGATAGGGCGGATGATGAAGGCGCGGGGGGTCGCGCCGAACATGAACTTCAGGAAGTCGTCGATGACCACCGCATGGAGGATCAGATAGTTTCCCAGTTTTTCGGCGCTTCGATAGATGGGGTAGATGGTCAGGGGATTGGTAACCCAGCATGCGGCGAGAGCGACAGGAAGATTGACCCTTCCGATGAAGATCGCGCCGATGGCGGCGAGGACCATGTGGAAGGGAATCGTGGGGGTGAAGGCGACAAAGAGGCCGAGGGAAAGCCCTCGCGACAGGGATTCGCGGCTGACGTGCCAGAAGGAGGCATGGAAGATTCGGTCTCCGAAAAAGTGCCGGAGACGGGCCATCTCCGGCGACCGCCTGAACCGTCTCTGCCGGATTTTCCACAAACGCAACCACATGCCGTGAGGTCTCCTCAGGTGAACCGGGGCGGGTCGACCCGGCCCCATCCGTTGATTCAATCATCTTGCGCTTCAAGTGGGCAAGGAGAAAGGGGCATCGCAAAGATCGGCGACACAACAACAAGACGGACGGAATGCTCACGCAGAGTCGCGAAGGCGCAGAGAACCGCAAGGACAGGGGAGGTGTCTTTGAGCAGACTGACCGGCGGAGGCGCCAGTCCCACACTATGGAAACAGCCAAACGATGGTGCTGGGGTGACGGTGTCAGAAGTATTCTGTGAGAAGGTTCTGCTTCCGAAGATCGATCGGCCCACTTCGAACTTGAACTTCTCTCTTCCCGTGGTAATCTTTGGGGATCGTCGGAACCGGAACGCAAAACTCTAGGCCCATGAACTGGACTTTCCCATGACCCCTTATGTAGATTTCCTTGAACGTGTGGCTGAACTTACTGATTTGACGGGGGCTCAGGCTTTGCTTTCGTGGGATCAGGAGACTTATATGCCTCCAGGCTCGCAGCAGGCTCGGGCGCGGCAGGGGGCGACCCTGGGCGCGATCGCGCATCAGCGTTTTACCAGCCCGGAGATGGGGGCGCTTCTGGAGCGCCTGGAGGGGCC
>JABMPG010000672.1 GCA_013203855.1 bacterium | reverse complement strand
GAGCTGCGAAAACCGATACAGCGAACTCTTCGCCAACTTCATCACCTTCCCCCGCGACGTCATGACGAGCAGCAACCTGCGCGAGAGATACGGAAATTTTCATCCTATCTGCGGCTACCTCTACCAAGACTACATGTACAAGTGCGCCTTCGCCGACCACCCCCTCGCCACCGTCGCCTTTCCCGAATATGTCCGAGAATGGGAAAATGTCCTCAAACCCTTCGGCAACTTCCCCTGCCTCACCCTCCCGCCCAGCGTCCCCAACTGGGATCTCGAAAGCGTCGGCCCACGCTACGTCTTCGAAGAAGCCACCGCCATGATGCAGAACCGCCCCAGCCGCAACCAGGTAGTGGAAGGCGTCAACATCGCGCAAACCGACGGCCTCTTCATCCCTGGCTGGCCCGCCTGCCAGAACGGCCGCGTTCAGGGCCTCGATCCCGAGAGAACATACGCCCTCGTCCCCGGCCAACTCGATTCCACCCTCGCGAAAATCACCGGACTCTCAGAAGGAGTCACACTCGGAGCCGTCCGATCCGACGACTTCCGTGTTGCCTTCCAACTCCATCCCAACGACCCCGAAAACAAACAGGCCGTCTTCGTTCTCCACTGCCCAAAGAAACCCGTCGCCCTCTTCGGAACCGCCGATTCCGGGACGCCCGCCTCCATCCGGAAAGTATCGGATGCCCTGTATGAAATCGACTGCGAACTTCCTGCCCGATTCGGAGCCCTCTTCGAAAAACCCCTCCCCGTCGCCCTGCCCACCGACCTGGCCACCCTTCCCGCCTTCGCCGGACAGCAAGTCAACGGCATCGTGACCGAAGGCCGAATCGCCGGCGGCGGAGACGTCACCAAGATCAGCACCGGCCGCGCCCTCCAAGCCAACGTCCGCGCCGAAGCCTGCTTCTGGGAATACCGCCTCGATCTGCCAAAGGAACCCGCCGCCCTCGCCTTCTCTACCCGCCCTCACCCCACTACTCACATTATCGTGGTCAACGGCCGCGAACTCTTCCGCGAGCCGCCCCGGAAAGACGGCGGACAGGTCGAGCGCCAAGTCTCCCTCGCCGAATATGCCAACCAGCCCATTCTGCTCTCCCTTATCACCGAGGACGCCGGAGCCGGCTCGAGCGGTCTCTGGGAAAACCCCCGACTGATCGGACGCTAACCTCTTGCGGGGTTCGCTATCTAAGCAACTCGTCATTCTCGGATAACTCTTCAGGTTTGAATACCCCGCGTTCGGTAATGATGGCGGTGACGAGTTCGGCGGGCGTCACGTCGAAGGCGGGGTTGTAGCCGGGGCTGTTGTCGGGCGCGATGCGGACCTTACGGATCTTTCCCTCTTCGTCGCGGCCGAACATGCAGAGAACTTCATCTTCGTGGCGTTGTTCGATGGGAATATCAGCCCCTGTAGCGCAGGCGAAATCAAGGGTCGTGGTGGGCGCGGCAACGTAGAAGGGAATGCCGTGACGCTTGGCGAGAACGGCTTTTTCATAGGTGCCGATCTTGTTGGCCACATCCCCGTTTCGGACGGTTCGGTCGGTCCCCACGATAACCATGTCTATCTCTCCGCGGGCCATATAGTAACCGGCTGCGTTATCTGCGATGACGGCGTGAGGGATCTGCTCGCCTCCGAGTTCATAGGCCGTGAGCCGGGCCCCCTGACACCGGGGGCGAGTCTCGTCGACATAGACAAAAACTTTCTTCCCGGACCGTGCGGCCTTGTAGATCGGCGACAGCGCAGTGCCCCAGTCGACACAAGCGAGCCATCCCGCGTTGCAGTGGGTAAGAATTCGAAAACCGTCTTCGATGAGCTCCGCGCCATATTCGCCGATTCTCTCGCAGGCGGCGGCGCTGTCGTCGGCCAGATCCCGTGCTGCCGCCACGGCCAGCTCTTGCGCACTGTGCAGGTCCTGCGCCCCTTCGATGGCTCTCTTGACGAAATCGACCCCGTGAAAAAGATCCTGGGCGGTGGGCCGGGTCGCGGCGAGCGTTCTGGCCGCCGCCGCCACCTCCGCCTTCCAACTCTCGGGTGATGCGAGGAGGACAGCCTGTGCCATGCCGTACGCGCCGGTGGCGCCGATGGCGGGCGCCCCTCGAACAATCATGGTCGTGATGGCGTTCGCGGTAGCGGCCACATCAACCAGATCGACGATATCGAACTGGTGCGGCAAGAGGGGTTGGTTGATCATCTGGACGGTCGAACCCTCGAGCCAGACGGTGCGGTAGTGTTTGCCTGCGATTTCCATGGGATGCTCCTTGGAGGAATTGGCTGCGAGATCGGCATGCCGCCAATCAGTGCGTTCAAAGTAGCCGAATTGGCAGAGAGAGGCAAGTGGGGAGGGGGCGTCAGTCGTCCCCCTCCCCGGAATCTCGCCCAATCACAATGCGGAACGATGGTGCCGATCGCATCGGTTGAACAGAACCCGCCGTTGCCGTTCTCTACGCCTCCGCGCACCTACCTGAACATTCCATCGGTTCATCATTGCATCGTGGCGCGAAGGGATTTTGTGTTTGTATTTCAGGGGCCAGTCCATTCTAATGACACGGCTTTTCACCGGTCGGTCAGAGATCGGCGGAACGGGAGAGACCGACTTCATGGCAAAAATCGCTTATGCGCTGGCGGGGGAAGGCCGCGGGCACGCCACCCGATCCCGAACAGTGGCGGACGGACTGCTGGAACGCGGCCATTCCATCCTCTTTCTCACCGGCGACGACGGCTGTGATTTCCTGAGCGAAGCCTATCGCGAACACCCCGGCGTCGACCTCATTCGTATCCCGGTCCTGCGCTTCGCCTACAAGGGCAGGGGGCCTCTGAAAAAGGTGAGCGCAGCGAAGACACTCTCGAACTCGCTCAAGTTCGCCATGCACATGCGGGAGGAGTCGAGACGGGCAGTCGAGGCGCTGAAACATCTCAACTTCGAGCCGGATCTTGTGATTACCGATTTCGAACCCCTCGCCTGGCGGATCGCCCGCCGCCTCAGGAAACCGTTGATCTCCCTCGACAATCAGCATTTCTTCCGTTATGCCCGACTCGATCGTCTTCCCGCCAGACTCTGGAGGTTGAACCTACTGATCGGCCTCATCTGCCAGATCATAGCCCCGTCAAAACGGGCCACCCTGATCTCGAAATTCGTGCCGGACGACTACATCAAGCCGAAAAGCGACCGTCACATGATCGGGCCGTTGATCCGCCCGGAAATCCGGCGAAGTTACGAATCGGTTGAACCTGATGATTTCATTCTGTGTTACCTGCGGCCGTCCGTAGCCGAACACGTCCTCCCGGCCATCGTGCAGTCCGGAAAACGAGCGGTCGTTTACGGTCTAGGCGAAAAGCCGGACGATGGAAATGTTTCGTTTCGAGCCGTTTCCTCGGCGGGTTTTGCTCGGGACATGTATTGCTGCGAGCGAATGGTGACCTCGGCGGGCAATCAATCAATCGGAGAGTGCCTGTACCTGCGCAAGCCGTTCCTGCTAATTCCGGAGCCGGGGCAGATGGAGCAGGAGATCAACGCGTGCCTGGCAAGTCAGTTGGGCGCGCAGGTGGCGAAGGGCGATTTTGGCGAGAGTTTCCGCGAGTTCCTGGAGTCGGACGAGCGCCCGAAATATCCCTTTACGGGCGATGCCGTCGAGAAGGCGGTTCAGATCATTGACGAAATCATTGCGGAGGGTTCCCGAAAGCGCTGAACGGGAAGAATTTTTCCCAAGACCCATCCTTTCCGTATCCTGATATACTTGGTCGCGACGTCTTTTGTCCGACCCATCCCTGGCCAAGGAGCCGGAATCAGCAGCATGCCGGATCTCTCGGTCCTCATCAACACCCGCGATCATCCCGCCGAACTGGGACTGTGCCTCGCCGCGCTGGCCCGGCAGACCCTCGCGCGCGACCGATGGGAAACTATCGTGGTGGACGATGGTTCGCGGGACAACGCGACGTCACGGCTCGTTGAGAATTTCGAAAGTCCGGTGTCGTGCAACCTGGTACGGCTGGAACCGAGCGGCAGGTCGGCGGCTCGAAACGCGGGACTCCGGGCGGCCTTGGGCGAACGGGTTCTTTTCCTCGGCGATGACATCTTGGCCGAACCGGACCTGCTGGAGAAGCATCTGGAGGCAGCCAAGCGATTTCCGGGGACAGCCATTCTCGGGTACCGCTTTGAAAAATCGAAGGTCCCCTCGCCGGTCTTCCTCGAATGGTGGGACAACCTGCGGTACCAGGACATTCAAGATCGCGGGAACGCGGGTTTTGCCTTTTTCTACACATGCAACTCATCGGCTCCCCGAGAAGCGTTGTTGCAAGCGGGAGGGTTCGACGAGAGGTTCGTTTCGTATGGCTGGGAGGATCTGGACCTGGGACTGCGGCTGGAGAAGCGGGGAGTTCGTATCGCCTATGAGCCAGAGGCGAAAGCTTCACATCATCATCCGGGAGTAACGGTTGGCAGCCTTTGCCGACGCGAGTATGAGATGGCTTTTTCGGCGTGCTATTTTTTCGAGAAGTGGCCGGATGAGGACCGCGTGCAGCAGATTCCGGTCTGGCGGGAGCTCAAACAGATCGGCGCTCCGGGACCCTCGTGGCGCAGGTCTGCCGCGCAGGCGGCGGTCTGCGCGCTCGAGACAGCTCTTCCCGTTCCCGCATTCCTGCGCCCCTTATATCGCCGCCTCGTATGGTCGTGCCGGGCACAGGGGCTGCGCGACGGCCGCGAATACTATCAGCCCATCCTGGAAACAATGCGGGCGGAAAGCCGGACGTGAGCCATG
>JABMPG010000671.1 GCA_013203855.1 bacterium | reverse complement strand
TCCCCAGGCCTTGATCGATCAGTTGGCCGACCCCGGACGGATGGTGATCCCGGTGGGTGAGGGCTATAGCCAGCGTCTGCAAATCCTGATCAAGAAGAACAAGAAGGTGCGCATCGAGGAAAGCATCCCAGTCCGGTTCGTTCCGATGACGGGCCAGGTGCAGGAGGGCGAGGGCATCTGAGAGTCTTTCCTCTGGCCATTCTCTTGTGTCTCCTGGTCCACGTGCCGCTCGGGGCGTCGGAAGGGGAGACGGCTGTCTTCAGTCTGGCGCGGGAGGGCGACACTGAGGCATTGCGCCAGCTTCTGGAGTCGGATCGGGCGGCGGCGCGGGCCCGGTTTCCGATGAACGGGGACACGCCTCTGCACGTGGCGGCGCGCATGGGCCGGACGGAAACGGTGCGCCTGCTGCTGGAGTTTGGCGCGCACCCCGGCGCGAAAGACGAGAAGGGCGCGACCCCGATTCATTCCGCGGCTTGGCGAGGGCACGTAGAAGTCTTGGATCTCCTTCTGCGGAATGGCGTGAACCCCGATTCGGCCGATATGTACGGGCGGACAGCTCTCGCCTACGCCTTGAGGGCGAGTCGCAACGAGGTGGCCGATCGACTGTTGAAGTGGGGCGCCCGTGTCGATCCCTGGTCAGCCGCCTTGAAGGGAGATACGGACCGGCTCAGAACTCTCCTTCGCCAAGATCCGGGCTTGATCGCCTGGCGCGATGAATACGAAAACAGTCTGCTGCACATGGCGGTTTTCGGCTTCCATCTCGATGCGGCGGACTTCCTCATCCGCGCGGGTTTCGACCCGCTGGAACCGAACCTGGACGGGGTGTCGGCCTTGCATGTGGCGATGATGAACCATCGGGAAGACGCGGTGGAGGCCCTGCTTCATAGTCGGCGGCGTCTGCTGCCTCTGGCCTGGGTCGTGGGAATCGGCGGCGTGGCGCTTGGCCTTCTGTTGCAGATCCTGTGGCGACGGCGGAGGCTTGCGTTTATGGTCAAGAGTCGGAATGGGAGCATGGAAAGGAGAACAATCGGATGAAACGGTTACAGGTACTTGCAGGAGGACTGATTCTTCTCTCGGCGTTCGCCGGAGCGGCTCCAGAGGCGTCGGTGAAGAGCGACGATCTGGGACAGGCCAGTCTGTTTCTTCCGGGGACGGACACAGAGGCCACTTCGTTCACAGTCGAGGTGGAAATGCGGACGCAGACCATAGAGGAAGATTATGGCGTGGCCCTGGCGGCCGTCGCCCAACATGCCGTCATCGGGCTGCACAAGGGGCTGAACGTTTCCATGCCCGGCGAGATCGTCATGGATCTCGAGGGCGACCTGGAAGGGGAGCAGAAGCTCTGGCACGATCGCGAGGGGGCCATCCACATCCGGATCAATTCACCCGAGCAACTGAACCCGCCGAACGAGGGGGGCGTTCTTCTGATCTATGGCGTGTGCCACGAACTGAGCCAGATGGCGCTATACCGACATATCACCACGCCGACAGGGATAGGCCCCGCCATGGCGGAGGGGTGGCCGTTTTACGCCGGATCGGTTCTGGTGGACCTGGTGTCGACGAAACTAGGCGCGGCGACCTGGCCCGTTCCTTATGACTTTGCCGAAGCGGAAGGCACGGGCCGTCTGCGTCGGACCTTCAAGGGAAAGGGCTGGGGCGGTCTGTCGCATGAGCAGCGGGGCGCGCGAGTTTTCTGGGAACTGGAGCAGCGGCACGGCCGGAAGGCGGTTTGGGAGGCCTTCGGTCGCGCACTGGCGAGTCATCCGACCGGAACAATGCTCCTGCCGACCTTTTTCGAAGCGCTGCAGAGCGTAACCGGCGATCCGAATGCCGGCAAGGAACTTCCGGAGGAGGCGTTTCAGAGACGGGTGAAGTGGCTGACGGCCGATCGCGATGTGCCGGTCTCGTTTTTTGAGGGGCAGAAGATCGAGCGGGACGACAGGGGCGCACTGCTGCTTTACGACAACGGCGAGGCGAAGACGCAGCATGCCCTGGCGGGATCGGGTCACACGGTTCTTTTCCGCCGGCCCGAAGGAAATTGGAAGGCGGACTGGATCGGTGTTCACGCCGGACGATACGGGTCGTCGGAGGTAAAGGGGTGCGGAATTCTGTATCTGTTGGACAAGGATTTCAAAACGTTTTACCAAAAGGAGATCGACTACGATCGTTTTTCCGACAAGCCGGGATGGGTGACGCTGCCGGTCGATGCGGATCTTCCCGAGCGGTTCTATGTCTGTGTTTTCATGGATCCGACCGCCGAGCGGGGCGTCTCTGTTTTTCAAGACAACTCCAAGGGCCGCCTCCATGCGTACGGTGCCCTACCGGAGTCCCATATCCGGAATGCAAAGGGCGGGGAATGGATGATCCGGGTTCACGTGGTGAAGGGGAAGAAATGACGGACGCGCCGAAAAAGGACCGGAACATGCCACTGGAGAAGTGGGAAACCCTCAACAGCCGCACGATCCATCGGGATCGGTGGCTGAGCCTGCGGGCGGATACCTGCCGGTCGGCGGACGGTCGGCTCATCGATCCGTATTACGTCCTCGAGTACCCGGACTGGGTCCATGTGATCGCCCTCGATCCGGCCGGGCGGATTTTGATCATCCGGCAATACCGTCACGGGGCGGGGATTCTTTCGGTGGAGTTTCCCGCAGGGGAGATCGAGGCGGCGGACGAGAGCCCGCTGGAGGCCGCCCAGCGGGAGCTGCTAGAGGAAACGGGCTGTCGGGCCGACCGGTTCGAGGCCCTGGAGCCCCTGTTTACCAATCCGGCCCGTCAGGGGAACCGTATCCATACCTATGTGGCTTTCGAGACGGTCGAGGTCCAGGAGCCGGCCTTCGATGAGACCGAGGAAATCGAGCACTGGTTCGTTTCTCCGGCCGATCTGCTGCGTCACGTGGACAAAGGCCTCTTTTCTCAGGCCCTTCACGTGGCAAGCCTGATGCAGATCTTTCGAAGGTTTCCGGAAGTTTTCCAGTGAAGATGAGGCCCTTGGGTCTTGGCCAAAGAAGTGGGTTGTGTTAAAAGGAAGCGGCTCATGGGCCGTCCCCATCCTTCTGTGGAGGGCGGCCGGGCCAAACCACGAAAAAGGATACCCCATGAAGATTGCCATAGCCTCGGACCATGCCGGTTTTGCCTATAAGCAGAAGATCGTTCAATATCTGAAGGAGGCAGGCCACGAAGTCGTGGATTTCGGGACTAACTCCGACGAGTCCTGCGACTATCCCCGTTTCATCCGGCCAGCGGCCCGCGCCGTGGCCAATGGCGAGTGCGAACGCGGGATCGTGCTGGGCGGGTCGGGCAACGGCGAGGCGATCACAGCCAACCGCGAGAAGGACGTGCGTTGCGCCCTGTGCTGGAACGACACCACCGCCCGGCTCTGCCGCGAACACAACAACGCGAACATGATTTCCCTCGGCGAGCGCATGACCTCCCTGCCTGTCGCTCTCGACATCGTCCGGATCTGGCTGGAAACCCCCTTCGAAGGCGGCCGGCACGCCCGGCGGATCGAACAGATCGACGAAGAGTGATCCCAGGCCCGGCAGACGGAGCCACGCTGGCTATCGCGCGAGCGCTCGGGAATCCTCGGCGAAAGAGCTTGACGACCTGGTCGCGAGTTGCTAAAAACGAGGGCCGTTCGGGCGGGGGAGCGCCTTTCCCGCCTTTGCAAGTGGGTGATTAGCTCAGTTGGCTAGAGTACTGCCTTGACATGGCAGGGGTCACAGG
>JABMPG010000670.1 GCA_013203855.1 bacterium | reverse complement strand
GGACAGTGCCTGGCGCTCAACATTCCCGAATTCGGCCGGCCCCTTCCCGAGCGGGGACAGGTGCTCGCCGCACCGGGTTTTCTGCGTCCCGCGAACTGGCTTCACGTGAAGATTTCTGTCGTTTCAAATCTGGATCATGCTCTTCAGAACGCCACGCCGATCAAGTTGCACACGGGGACTGTGGAAGCGAGCGGGAAGCTCTACCTGCTCGATGCCAAGACTCTGGGTCCGGGCGATACTGGCTTCGCCAGCATTTCACTGCCCGAGGCGATTGGGGCGGCGCCCCATGACCGCTGCATTTTGAGGCGGCCTTCGCCGGCGATGACGGTGGCGGGAGCGGAGATTCTGGAAGTGTCTTTTTCGGAACACCGCCCGCGCCGTCAGGCTCTGCTTCAGAGGCTGCAAGCCCGCGACGAATTCCTCCACGGGATTCCTCCACGTTCGGAGGAGGGGCGGGATCGGCGGGTTCTTTTTTCTCTCCTGTGGGAGGGCCCGGTGGGTGGGTCCGTCCAGGATCTGTCCCGGAATGTGCTGCTGCCCGTGGCGGAGGCGGAGGAGTCGTTGAATCGTCTGAAGGCGGACGGGGATGTCCTGGCGCTGGGACGGGACGGGGGGGTGTGGATTCATCGCGATCGGCTTGGAGAGCGGATTTCAGAAGCGGAAGTGGCGGTCCGGGAGGAGGCTTCGCGCAGCAAATTGGGTTTGAGGGTAAGCGATCTCCAGGGGCGTTTTGATTGGCCGGCTGTGCTCTGGCAGCATGTGCTGGCCGATCTGGAAAGGCGTCGGCTTGTGACGCGGCGGGGAGACCGGCTTATTCTTTCGGGAGCGGTGGACGACATGCCCGAGGAGGATCGGAGGCTCCTGGATCGGATTCTGGCTCTCTATGAGAGGACCGGTTTTCAGTCCCCTCGGCCGGAGGAATTGCCCGGGCAACTCGGCGCTCTTCCGCGCAAGGTTCAGGCGCTTCTTCAGCACCTGTTTTCCACGGGGGAGCTCGTTCGGGTATCGCCCGCAGTCGTGCTCCATCGAGGGTGGTACGATGAGGCGGAGTCGCTGGCGGTCCGCATGATTCGCGAACAAGGTCCTCTGGAATCCGCAGAGTTCAAGGCCGCTCTCGGCACGAGCCGCAAGTATGCTATTGCGTTTCTCGAACATCTGGATGGGCGGAAGGTGACAATCCGGATGGGGAATGCGCGTCAGTTGATGCCGGATTACGAGGGGAAGTCGGTTCGATAGAGGGACCGTTCTGTGGTGGGCGTCGGGTGGAGCGGTTCAGGGCTCAGCGGCGCACGACCGCAGGGTGAGTCTACGACGAGCCGCGACAACCCGCACGGCCGAAGACGACTGCACGACGCGAGAAGGGGGCGGATGTGTGTGAGATGCGAAACTCCGGCGCTCGCTTTTGTGAGACGACATTGTGGAATTTTGACGTTGCCTCCATCGATCTCGACCTTTAACATGAATTAGGTCTGTGTGGTGGATCTGGCACCTTGGGAAAGGTCGGGAGAGAATGGCTCTGAAAACGAGAATCGGCTGGCTGGCAACTATGTGCCTTCTGTTTGTCCTGCTGGCAGGCTGCGCCGCGAACCGTCCGGTGCTCTACTATGAGGACCCCGAGACGAAGGACACGGTCAAGCGTGTGCCGCGTTACGGTGAGATCGATTATTTTCACCACTGGCGGAGTGTCTGCTATAGGGAGAACGAAGGCAAGGCTCGCGCCGGATCCTCGGAGGACAAGGCTATTGTTCTGGAAGCCTTGGGACAGCCTGAATACATCCGGGTTCCTTTCATCTCTCAGTACAACGAGAACACTGTGGAGTGGATCTACACCGAACAGGACATGCTTTTCCAGTTCGTGGGAGGCGAGATGGTCCATGCCCAGGCAGTCACCGATATCGAGCGGGTGTGGATTGTCAAGGGCTATCCTGATTTCTATATCAGCTCCCTTGAAGACTGGGGCAAGCGTCGGCAGACTCTGATCTATCGCGATTACAGCGGCTCCGATGTCGAGCTGTACAGTTTTTCCGATGGAGTGATGGCCACGCGCACCGAATAGCCGCGCACGGGCAACCGAGTTCTCCTCCGGCCTAGCCCCTTCCGTAGCAACCCTCTGAACCTATGGGACATTTTTACTCTATGCGACATCTTTCCCGTATCATCCATACCGTCTTGTCCGGACCGGATCGGATGCTGCCCCGGGCGCGCTTGTGGGCGCGGCCTCTGCGTATCCACCTGGCGATCAACGATTACTGCAATATCCGGTGTCCGCACTGCCTGCGTCACACGCCGTCGGTTCCCGTGAATCGAGGCGGGCTGAGCGTGGCGGATCTTCGGCGGCTGGTTCCCTGGTTTCGTTCGGCTCATTTCGTGGCGCTGGCGGGTCTGGGCGAGCCTTTCATTCAGAAAGACCTGTTCGACGTGATCGGAATGATTCACGCGGAGGGCGCGGCGGTTTCGATCATCACGAACGGGACCCTTCTCGACGAGAAGGCGGCGCGGAAACTGGTGGGGCACAAGCTGACGGTGGTCAACTTCTCGATCGATGCGGGCACGCGCGAGGTTTTCAACCGGGTGCGCCTGGGGGCCGATTTTGACAAGGTGGTGGCCAACATTGATCGGCTTGTGGAGTTGAAACGTAGGCTGAACGTGCCGTTCCCCGTGATGGCCATCAACATGACCCTGATGCGCGATACGCTGGCTGAGATCGAGGCGGTTATCGACTTGGCCGCGCGGTGGGACATTCATTTGATCAACGCCCAGACGGTCATGTCTCTCAAGGATACGCCGGACCGCTCCCAGGACGTGACGAACCTGGAGGCGCAGGAGGCATTGGCTCGCGCCGAGCCTTATGCCCGCCGGGCTTGGGTGGAAATCCGGTATCTCCCCCTCTCGAGCGATTTCGAGACTTTGGCGAAGGACGAGGAGCAGGGCGATCTCTATGCTCCCGGTTATCGCTATCGGAAGACCGCCAGGAAGCAGCCCGGGGTCAAGGGCTTCTATTGTCCGAGTCTCTGGAACCAGATGTATGTTGGCGTGGACGGCCACATGATGTATTGCTGCATGGCCGATGCTGAACTGCGCGAGAGATTTGGACCGATCGGGCGGATTCAGGACGCGGACCCGGGCGACCTGTGGAATCACGAGAAGGTCGTGAACCTGCGACGGAGTCTGCTTCAGGGAAACCCGCCCGAGGAGTGCCGGAAGTGTTACGCGCTAGAGCAGTTCGGGCGCAGGAAGACTGCGAGCATGTGGCGCACGGAGTTCACGTCTCTCAAAGGCACGTTCTATCGCAAGCCGGAAGATGCCACGGAGGACGGAGACGAGGCATGAGTTTCCGGCTGATTGTCTTCCTGCTCGTCTTTTCTCTGCTACCTATGACATTCGAAATGACCTCCGCCAACCCCGGCGCGACACAGCGTTCCCCCCAGCCTGAGATCCGCGCCTTGTGGGTCACTCGGTGGGACTATCGGACGGCGGATGATGTTCGCAAGATCTGCTATAATGCCGCAAGTCTCGGCTGCAATCGTATCTTCTTCCAGGTGCGCGGCGAGAGCACCTGTTTCTATCCCTCCCGCATCGACCCGTGGGCGTGGGAATTGACCGGACGAAACCCGGAGACGACGGGTCGCGACCCCGGCTGGGACCCCCTCGCCGTCGCCATCGCCGAGGCGCACCGCTATGGTGTGGAACTTCATGCCTATATGAATGTGCTGACGGCGTGGAAGCATCCGGATTTGCCGCCTGAGAAATCCAACCACGTTTTCGCCAAGCATCCGGAATGGATCATGGTGGACCGCAAGGGGCGCCCGATGAGCCCGGCCCGGGACAAGTTCTATGCCTTCCTGAACCCGTGTCTGAAAGATGTGCGGACGTACCTCGTCAAACTTTTCGGCGAAGTGGTCGCGGGTTATCCTTCCTTGGACGGCATTCACCTGGACTATATCCGCTTTCCCGCCGAAACCGGCGAGTACACATTCGATCCGGAGACTCTGGCGAACTTTCGCCGGGACTCGGGCGGAGGAACCCCGGACGAAGCGCCCGCGAAATGGGATGAATGGCGTGCTGCCCAGATCAACCGCGTTCTGGCGGAGATTTCCGGCGAAATCCGCTGCCGTAACCCGCGTCTGGAGATCTCCGCAGCCGTCGTGGCCAACTATAAACAGGCCGTCGGGGACAAGGCCCAACGTTGGCTGGAATGGCCCGGACTTGGGCTGGTCGAGACCGTCGTTCCAATGGCCTATCACTATGACAAGTGGGCTTATCTCGGATATCTGAAGGCTTGTCTTGAATCTTCGAAGCCTTCAAAAGGCAAGGTCGTGATCGGCATTTGGCCGGCGGAGAAGTGGGAGGAGAAGGGGTACGATCTCGATATGCTGACCTTGCAGGTGGAGATGGCCCGCCGTATGGGCGCGGATGGAATCAGCTTTTTCGCCTACTCCACCTTCTTTCCCGGCCACAAGCCCAATCGATGGGCACTGCATGTGCGAACCCACCTTTTCAACGACACCGTCCTGAAACGCTTTCCGGAAACCGGCCATTCGGATTCACGCTAGAGGACGAAATCCGCCCCGGAATGCGGTTGCGTTTGGGGGTGAAGTTACCCATACTGGGCGACAGTTTTGGATGAATTTCCGGCTCGACCGAAAGCGGGTCTGCAATGGTTCGCAGGGAAAGAGGCACACGATGAAGTGTTCTTTAGTTTTGAGATTTCTGAAACCGGCCCTTCTGTTTCCGGTGTTGGCTCTGCTAGTGGTCGCCCGCCCGGCCGATGCTCAGCCTCCCGCCCATGCCGAGTGGCAACTCACCTTTTCCGACGAGTTCGATGGTCAGGAGATGGACTGGAGTAAGTGGGAGTCGGACGAGAAGATCCGGAACATCGAAGGGCGCTGGCCGGAGAATAACGTGGTGAGAGGCGGCGTTCTGCGCCAGTTGACGAAGAAGGAAGATCCGCCTCGGGGGGGCAAGGAATGGTCTACTGCCCATATCTGGACGCGGGACTTCACGCAGCAGTACGGTTATTTCGAGTGCCGGATGAAGTATGGCAGATTTCTGAATAACGCCTTTTGGGTCTACCGCCCTGACGGTCGGTTTCCGGAGCCGCCTCACTTTGAGATCGACGTGAACGAGGGGCATACTCCCCGCGAGGTCGCCATGAATCTGCACTTCTTCTATTCGCTGGAGAAGGGGGGCGAAGACAATGAGCGGGCATCTTTCCCCCAGCAGTGGTACGCGGCAGGGGATCTGGATCAGGACTATCATGTTTATGCGGTGGAGTGGGACGAGGCGAAGCTTGTCTACTATTTCGATGGCAAGCCTATCTACGTCCTGAAGAATCCTAACTGTCACGCTCCGGCCGACGTTCGGCTGAGCACGATTATCCGGCCCTGGCAGCTTGAAGAGGGGGACGTGGATATCGCGACGATGGATGGCGTTTCGATGGATGTGGACTGGGTGCGGTGCTATCAAAAGGTCAAGGATCTCTACAGACCGGATCTCCCTGAGATGAAGGAGTACAAGGTTCCGACTATCGAGAAGCGCCCCAGTCGCGTTTCGGACGCGGGGAAGCGGACCGAACTTCTCTGCGAGGGTTTCTCGAGTAAGGCAGGCGGCCTGCCCGAGGGTCTAGAGACGGGCGAGGGCACGCCCCGGATGATTGCGGACGTGACGGGCGAGGAAGAGAAACACGGGCAGGTGCTGGAACTCGAGCAAGATGACTATGTGTTCGAGATGCTTGAGGAGCCAGTGGCCGGGAGAGTCGAGGTGGAATTCGATTGTCTCACGCCCCGGTCGGGCGCGGCGACGCTTCTGTTTATCACCCTCGGCGAGTTCGATCGGGAGGATCCGAAGGCGCGGAAATTGTCCTTCTACCAGGGAGACATCGGGACCTATATTCACTGGTCGGCGAGCGCGATCAACTATCACGCGCGCGGCCACTGGCAGATCATGGCCACGCGACGGAGCGAGTCGTGGGTCCACGTGCGTTTGTTGATGGACCTGAACCAGCACGTCTTCGATCTCTATCGGGACGGCGAGTATATTAACACCGGCGAGTTCCGTAACCTCCAGAAGGCGATTCACGGCATCGGGCTGCGCTATCGTGGCAAGACGTCCGAGCCGGTCTATGTAGACAATCTCGTGGTGCGCAAGATCGAGAACTGACATTTGCTGTTCGAAGGAGTTCGTATGCGAAAGGTTTCTCGTCTTCTGGTTCTGGCGGTTTGTCTTTGTGCCATTGTCTGTGCCTCATCCGTTTCCGTGGCGGTCATGGCCGCGACCGGGCCTGTGGAATGGGACGTGAACAATGAGTTCGATGTCGATCCGCGCAAGGCGACTCCGCCCTGGTCGGTCTCGACGGGATTCCGGTCATCTGTTGTGGCGTCCAACGGCGTGCTGCACGTGCTCGACCCGGGCCGGGAAGACGGAGAATATGCCGTGGTGCAACGTCCCCTGAATATCGTCAGTGGCGATCGTTTGATCATCGAGTTCAGTCTTCGCACCGTGGTCACGCAGGATCTGGGAGGAACAATTCTTCTGGCGGATGGCACGGGCGAAGAGGTTTTCACGTTTTTCCCCGACCGCGTTGAAAGCCACCGGGCCAAACTGAAGGCCGATATCAACACGAGCGATGGTTTTCATGTGTATCGGATCGTTCTCGAGGGCAAGGATATTGCTCTCTTTGGCGATGGGGAATTGCTTCTGGACGGCACTGGGACGTTTACGGCTCCGGCCGATGAGGGACGCAAGATGATCCGGTTTGGCTCTCTTTCCAGCGGGCCGACGGGGGAGTCTTTGTGGGAATTCATCCGGTATCAGGTCGAGGAGAAGGGCGAGCGCAAGGTGGTGAGGACCGAGCCATCCGCGCGGCACATCGTGATCTACAAAGAGCCGGGCGTGTATGCGTGTTTTCCGGGGTTGACCCAGATGCCCGATGGGGCGCTCTATACCTCGTTTGGCACTCGTGTGAAGGCGTCCCACATCGATCCGACTGGGGGGAGTCAGACGATGGTGTCTCGCGATGAAGGCAAGACTTGGGGGAAAGCGGCGAAGATGCCGCTGAATCCGAGCTACTGCGGTCCCGACGGGAAACTTGTCGATGCCAACGGCTATGGCTGGCGCTATGCCGATCCGGAGAAGCGCGCCGAGATCGAGGCCCGTGGCGTTGAAGTGCGTGGCGGCAAAGCCGATGCTGTCGCGTATGCGGAAGGATGCTACGCCCGGGTGAGCACCGATGGCGGCGAAACCTGGGAGCGGCGGGATCTTGAGATTCCGAATCAGGCTCTGATCATGACCTTTCATGACAACGCCACGTTCCTGCGCTATGACGACAACCTCGTCATGCGATCCATCTACGGGCGTCCCGAGCCGAACGTCAGTTTCTATGAGAGTTGGCTGTTGCGCAGCGAAGATAACGGCGGGAGCTGTGACTTTATTACCGTCGGCAGTGATGCGGAAAAGAAGGTTGGCTACGGCGAGTCGGCGTTGCTCAAGACGGGGAACGGCGACATCCTCTGCATGATGCGCTCCCAGCCACCGCAGACCTGGAAGTACCTGTATCAGGCCCGATCGACGGACAAGGGTAAGACCTGGTCTCTGGCTGTGAACACTGGCATTCACGGCCATCCCCCGGATCTTCTTCTGCTCAAGAACGGTCACATCCTGTGCACCTACGGTTTCCGCGAGGATCCCATGGGTATTCGGGCTGTGTTCAGTTACGATGACGGCCGGACGTGGGATATCGAGAACACGCGGATTCTGCGGGCCGACGGGGCGGGGAGCGGGGGCGATCTGGGGTATCCGATCACGGTGCAGCTGTCCGACGGGTCTTTTTTCACTGTGTATTATCTGACCACCGAGGAGGGGATTACCCATATTGCCGGGACGTCTTGGAGGGAGTAAGTAGCCATCAGGCGGAGCTCGAAATGCAGATTGGCTCTCAGATTCGAGATTTGAAAGACCGTGAACTGTAAACTACAAAGGAGGATGGTTATGTTGCGTGAGAAACTTCATCAGCTGGATTTCTGTGTGGTGGGTGGCGGGTTGGCAGGGTTGTGCGCAGCGGTGGCCGCGGCCCGGCATGGCGCGAAGACGGCCCTGATTCAGGACCGGCCCGTTCTTGGGGGTAATGCCTCGTCGGAAATTCGGATGTGGGTGTGCGGCGCGCGAGGCGAGAATATGCTGGAGACGGGTCTTATCGAGGAGATTCAGCTCGAAAACCTCTACCGGAACAAGTATCCCTGCTATTCGATCTGGGACAGCGTGCTCTATGAGAAAGCGAAGTTTCAGGAGAACCTCGAACTGATCCTGAACTGCTCGGTGAATGAAGCCGAGATGGACGGTTCGCGTATCAAGTCGGTTCGGGGCTGGCAACTGACTACTCAGACTTTTCACGTGGTGGAGGCGGATCTGTTCGCGGATTGCTCGGGCGACAGTATTCTTGCGCCGCTGACTGGGGCTGAGGTCCGTTGGGGCCGCGAGTCGAACAAGGAGTTCGGCGAGGATATTCAGCCCGATGAGGCTGATTCGAATACGATGGGAAACACCTGCCTGATTCAGCTACGCGAACTGGATCATCCCGTGCCCTTCATTCCGCCCTCGTGGGCCTACAAGTATGAGAACGCCGCGGCGATGCCTCCTCATCGCCGCGGAAGTTTCAAGGGGAACAACTTCTGGTACTTGGAAGTCGGCGGCACCCAGGATACGATTCACGATGGCGAGGAACTTCGCGACGAACTGGTGAAGATCGCCTTCGGTGTGTGGGACTTCTACAAGAATCACAGCGAATACGATGCGGGGAACTGGACCTTGGACTGGATGAGTTTTCTCCCCGGCAAGCGCGAGAACCGGCGGTTCGTGGGCGACTACATCATGAACCAGAACGACGTCCGCGCCGATGGCAGGTTCGACGACCTGGTCGCGTATGGCGGCTGGCCGATGGACGACCACCATCCGGACGGGTTCTATTCGGGCGAGAACAAGCCGACGATCTTTCACCCGGCTCCGTCGCCCTTTGGCATTTCCTATCGGTGTCTCTATTCGAATAACATCGAGAACCTTTTCATGGCCGGGCGTAACATCAGTGTTACCCACGCGGCCCTGAGCGCGACCCGGGTGATGGCCACGACGGCCACGCTGGGACATGCCGTGGGCGTGGCGGCCGCGGTGGCCGCGAAGCACGGTCTGATGCCGCGTGGGGCGGGAGAAAAGAAGATCGATGAGATTCAGCACGGCCTGATGGAAGATGACGCCTATCTGCCCTGGAAGAAGCGACCGATTCCGGAACTGACGCAGAAGGCGAAGGTGAGCGCTTCGGCAGGCGATCCGGAGGAATTGCGCACGGGTGTGGACCGGCCCATCGGGGAAGCGGGGAACGTCTGGAGCGTTCCGCTTTCGGGGGCTTGGGCACAGTATGAGTGGGACAAGCCCCAGTGCATCACCCAGGCCCGGTTTGTCTTTGACAGCAATCTGGCTCGCGCGGTTCAGGGCCATGCCAAGAACATGCCTTGCCAGTATCCACTCGACTTGCCCATCAACGAAGTGCCGGGGACGATGCTCAAGCGTTTCCGGATCGAGGCGAAGGACGACAGTGGCCAGTGGCAGGTGGCGGCCCACGTGGAGGGCAATTATCAGCGCCTGGTCTATGTGGATCTCGACGTCCAGACCACGGCAGTGCGCTTCGTTCCCGAGGAGACATGGGGCGGCGACACGGCGCGCGTGCAGGCGTGGGATGTGCGGTAGGGTCAGGGCGGCGTAGCGGATGATTTCGACTCCCGCGTTGGTGTGGACCGTCTGTTCGGCCTATGCATAGAGGCGGCTGGGGATGTCCTCGGCGAGGTAATACTCGCCGAGGACTTTGTAGATATGGGCGGGAGCGATCTTGATGGTGATGATCGTCTCGGATCAGTTCAAGGTTACGGTCACTCCGCCGCCTTGATCCTTCACGGATGCGAAGAAGGCGGCGGCGGGAAAACATAGTTCCATCGGGAGCTCTGTGTTACTTTCACTTAGCGAAGGTGGAGAGAAACACAAGGAGCGTCCCGATGGTGACAGAATTGAAGCAGAAAT
>JABMPG010000669.1 GCA_013203855.1 bacterium | reverse complement strand
TGTTGAACCTGAGAGGCGGCGCTTTTCACGCCGCCGCGAGCCTCGCCGGAGGAGTGGTGGTGGGGGTGGAGATTGTGGTGATACTCCTCAAGAAGACCTTCGCGCGGAGGATCCGGACTCCCGACCTGGCGGGTGAGAGAATGGCGATGCTTTACTGGCTGCGAACGCTGTATTTGGCCGGGGCCGCGGATTTCGTGTCCGCTCTTGGCCTGGTTCTGTTCATCCTGTCAGGATCGTGGGGAAGTTTGGTCTTCCTCTGCGGACTTTCTTACCTCTTCTACGCCCAGGCCTACCCGCGGGCGCGTTTTCTGGCGGAATGATCACCGGCGGATTCCGGCTCGACCTCAGCGGGAAGAGCCTCTGGGAAAGTTGCAGGCCAGCGACGAAATCCCGTCACACTTTTCTCTGTGCCTTATTCGGGAAATGTCTTGACGGGCAAAAAAGTATCTGCCTAGGATAACGACTTGGAACGGCACGGTCTGTTGCGATTGTCGTGAACAATTTTCTCTGAACTGCTGAAAGGATCGAACCATGGCTGATTTCAACAAAATGGCCGAATGCGTAATCCGAGGGCACATTGACGCGAACGCACCCTATCCGCCGGACATGAAGGGCCAGTCCGGGGTCAGGGAGCTGGTCCAGGAAGCCATTGACGAGGGTCTCGCCCCTGAGGATATTCTCAACAACGGCCTGGTCAAGGGCATGGACGAAGTGGGACGGCGGTTCCGGGAAAACGAGTACTTCGTCCCCGACGTTCTGATCTCCGCCAAGGCGATGAAGGCGGGCAGCGAACTGCTCAAGCCTTTGCTGGCCGCTTCGGGCGCCAAGCCCCTGGGCATCGTCGTCGTCGGCACCGTCGAAGGTGACATGCACGACATCGGCAAGAACCTTGTCGTCATGATGCTCGAGGGCGCTGGCTTCCAGATCATCGACCTGGGCGTCAATGTTTCCCCCGAGAAGTTCAAGCAGGCCATCCTGGATAACCCCGATGCTACCCTCGTCGGCCTGTCGGCTCTTCTGACCACAACCATGGTCAACATGAGCAAGACGATCGAGGCGGTCAAGGGTGCCCGCGGATCGGCCAAGGTGATCGTCGGCGGAGCCCCCGTTACCGATGCCTTCGCGAAGGAAATCGGCGCCGACGGATACGCCCCCGACGCCAGCCGCGCCGTGGACGTTGCCAAGGAACTCATGGGCGTGTAAGCTGTCTCTATCGAGACTTCAAACAAGCCATTTCGACACCGGCGCGAGATATCCCCGCGCCGGTGTTTCTGTGTCGCAGGGCTGGTCGCTACTCCGGAACGATCATCTCGTCGAGGACATCCCGGGCGATCTTTCTCCCCAGAAGAAAGAACTTGCGGTCCGGATACCACACAATCGTCCCCTCACTCCCGATGCTTAAGCTGGAATACATCGCGTTCGTCTGAAGAATCCTCACGCCGTCGTCATCATAGAAGAAACGAGGCTCCGAGAACGAGAGCGGCTGCTTCGCGTTCGGCCGGAACAGTGCCCGGCACATCCAGATGGGACGGCGAATATAGACCGTGTCGGAGGGTCCCCAACCGCCGAAGCGACCGTCGTGATTGTGAAAAAAGAAGACGTACTCCTTTTCCCCTACCCGATAGAGGGGGCACGGGCTGACCGGGTTTCGCAAAGGCAGGTGATGATCGGACTGCCGCAGGACGCACGGCTCGGACCACGTGTCCCCCACGTCGTCCGAGATCACATACCACGGGTTCCCCGTCCCCGTTCTGCAAACGCAGAAGAGACGCCCGTCGGGCAGCGTCACGATACTCGGCTCCTGAATCACGGGAACGCCGGAATGGCCCAGCACGTCCAGTTGGAGAGCCTTTTCGTCATGCGCGTGCCAGGAGATTTTCAGGTCGGCGGGTTCCGGGTCGTCGTCCAGGTTCTCGAACCGCATGAACTCGACCACCGACGAGATTTTCCAAGGCCCTTGCCTGGGAGCCGACGGGCTGACCCAATGGGTGTAACCCACATAGTATTTTCCATTGGAAAGCCGATTCGGACGCTGCCAGACGATCCAGTTGCCCGGAATGGCCGGGTCGGGGTTGTCCCACCGGGTGCGCGGCCTCGCGATCGTCTGTCCCTCCGACCAGGTCGTACCCCCATCGTCGCTGTAGGTCCCCTCCATCAGGCCAGTCGTGTGTGTAAACATATCGTTGACGCCAATGTGGCGATTGTGGAGGACATAGATCCGACCCGACTTCGACACCATCGGAAAGCCCCAGCAGGCCATGCCCTTCCCGCCGCCCGGCCCGGCGATGGTCATTGGAGCCGACCAGGTCCTCCCCCCATCACCGCTCTTCGCGAAGGCGATGTGCAGGTCGGTGGCCTTCTCGAGTGTGCTCTGGGTCCAGACCGCGCACAAGTTGCCGTCCGGGCCGTCAAAGACCAGAATATGCTGATTGCTTGTACGCCCCGTGCTCGCGATGCTTTCGGGGGCGTAGAGCACATAGTCGGGCGATGTTCTGCGAATTTCTTTTTGCAGGTCCACGAGCCAGCTCCTTGTCTATCCGACATATTCCGATTTCTGCCCCGCCTGTTCCGGCACGGCCATCTCGTCCAGCATTTCCCGGCGAATCCGCTTGCCCAAGAGAAAGAACTTGCGCTCCGGATACCAGAGGATCGGGCTCTCGTCGTCGATCGTCAGACTTGCGTACATGGCCAAGTCGGTCCGCAGGAGCTTGATCCCGTCATTGTCAAAAAACATCCGCGGCTCCGAAAACCACAGCGGTTGCTTCGCCTCCGGCCGGAACAGACCCCGCGCGATCCAGATCGGCCGACGATGCGGCGTCGTGTCGAAGGGTCCCCACCCGCCAAAATGGCCGTCGTGATTGTGGAAGAAGAACGCATATTCCCCCTCGCCAATCCGGTAAATCGGGCAGGGGCTTACGGGATGCAGAAAAGGCCGGAGATGGTCGGCCTGGCGGAGGGGGCGCGGCTCGCTCCACGTGTCGCCCGCATCGGCCGAGACGGTATAGCAAGGGTGGCCTGTTGCGGTGCGCGTGGCGCAGAAAAGCCGCCTGTCCGGAAGTTTCACGATACTCGGTTCCTGAATGCAACTCACGCCGGGGAATTCCGGCAGGTCCATCTGAAGGGCTTTTCCATCATGGGCATGGTAGCTGATCACGATCCTGCCCGGCTCGGGATCGTCGTCCACGTTTTCGAAACGCATGAACTCCACCACGGCCGCCTCGGCCCACCAGACGCGAAGGGGCGCGGGCTTGCGGACCTTCGGGCTGACCCAGTGAGTGAACCCGACATAGTATTTTCCGTCCGATAAACGGTCTGGCCGCTGCCAGACGATCCAGTTCGCCGGTATCGCCGGATCCGGATTGTCCCAGCGCGTCCGGGGCATCTCGATAGTTTGCCCCGCCGACCAGGTCGCTCCGCCATCGTCGCTGCAGATGGCTTCCATCCGGCCCGTCGTGTGCGTGAAGATGTCGTTGACACCGATGTGGCGGTTGTAGATCACGTAGATGCGGCCTGATTTCGAAACGAGAGGAAAGGCCCAACTCGCCATGCCCTTCTCACCGCTCTTCTCCGCTATCGTCCTCGGCGGCTCCCACGTCCTCCCCCCGTCCTCGCTCGTGGAGAAAACAATGTGCTGATCCGGCTTCCCCTCGAAGGAACTTTGGGTCCATATCGTGCAGAGATTGCCTTGGGGGCCGTTGAAAACGAGGAAATGCTCGTTGCCGGTGTCGCCGGTCGAACCGTCCGAACTCTTGGGAACATAGACCGTGAAATCGGGCCGGGTTCTCTGAATCTCTCTCTGAAGGTCCATGCCGTTTCCTTTCCCGCTCTGTTTCCAATTCAGTCTCAGGTTGCTCAATACTCCGGTTCGCCTTGCGGAATCGGGACCTCCGGGTTTATTCTCGCACCGGATCTCCCGCTCTTGCCTCAGTATGAAGAGGCGCGCGGCGCTTGCAAGCAGAAGGTGCATCGAGATGGAGACGCTTTTATCAAAATTCGGACATGCTGCGCTCAACCGCCCGGCCATCGCCCAACGGGTCAACCACCTCCTGGT
>JABMPG010000668.1 GCA_013203855.1 bacterium | reverse complement strand
TCACGACACTGCCCGAGCCGATCACCGTGTCGCGTCCGATGCTCACGCCCGGATTCACGACCGTCCCCCCTCCGATCCACACATTCTCGCCAATGCTGATAGAATGCCCCATCTCGAGACCACTGCGGCGGTCGTCCGGATCCACGGGATGGCACGCGGTATAGATCTGAACATACGGTCCGAACTTCACGTCGCGGCCGATGCGGACCGGGCCCACATCGAGAATCACACAGCCCGTATTGGCGTAGAAATTCTCCCCGACCTCGATATTCCAGCCATAGTCGCAATGAAAGGGCGGGACAATCTGGAAACGCTCGACCGTCCGCCCGAACAGTTGCAGAAGAAGCGCCCGTCCCTTCTCCTCATCGCCGTTGCCAATGGCGTTGAACTCGCCGCACAGACGCCGCGCACGCAGATGCATTCGCCTCAGGTCGGGGTCCGAAGCATCGTACAACCGTCCCGAAACCATTTTTTCTTTTTCGGTGAGCATCGGAACTGTCTCCCCCGGATACGACTCAGGCGATCTCCACCAGTTCGACGTCAAACGTGAGCGCTTTGCCGGCCAGGGGATGATTCGCATCCAGCGTCACCTGCCCATCCGTCATATCGACCACGGTCAAAACGATCGATTCCCCGTCCGGCTGAGTCGCCTGAATCTGGCCCCCTACCTCCAGATGGATATCCTCAGGAATCCGATCGCGATTGATCGTCTCGATCAACTCGTCGTGATGGGGACCGTAAGCGTCCTCGGGCTGAATGGTGACTGTTTTTTTCTCCCCCACTTCCATTCCCTCGGCAGCCTTGTCGAAGCCCGCAATCACTTCCTCCGCGCCAACAGTGAACTCAAGGGGCTTGTCCCCCTCAGAGGAATCGAAGACGGTGCCGTCATCCAATTTCCCCGTATAATGGATCTTTACCACATTGCCTTTTTTCGCTTTTCCCATGTCATGCTCCTGTCTGTGAGATCCGCGACATGCCCGACGGCACATCAAGTCGAAAGCCACGGAAAGAATGATCTACCCCTCAGGCTAACACGCCCAAAGAGACAGGGCAAGAGCAGGAGCCCGATTTGCTTCAACGGAAAAACAATTCCAGTATTCTTCCCTAAGTAGCAATGCCGTCCCGGCTCAGGTCGTCCATGTATCGCCCACGTCTTCATCCTTCACGAGACGACCTTCCTACCGGAGCGGGCCATCGCAATCTTTGGGCTGGCGGACCGGCCCGTCGTGAAGTACCATACTGGCCCCGTCATCCCGGCTATCCACACGATACGCCACGGCAAAGACGCGAATGTGAAACCCTGACTCGCAACGAGATACACGCCGAATGCTCAATCGCCTCTGGAAGTTCCGTGAACTGCTTTTCACGCTGGTCAGGCGCGACCTCCTCGTGCGTTACCAGTCCTCCGTCCTGGGCTTCCTCTGGTCATTTGCCAGACCCCTGGCCCTAGTCGCCATCTTCGGCATCGCATTCAGCGTGATCCTCCGCTTCGAGGGACTGCCAGGCGGAGTCGGCCTGGGTTGGCACATCCTCGTGGGAATTCTCGCCTGGTCCTATTTCTCGCGATGTCTCATGGAAGGCCTCGGCGCCATCCTCGGACATGCCAACCTCATCAAGAAAGTCAAACTCCCCCTTGAGGTCTTCCCCGCGACAACCGTCATCGGAAACCTCATCAACTACCTCCTGGGCATGATGGTCATCTTTCCCGTGATCCTCCTGGCCATGACCGACCGCGAGGGATATTCCTGGACCCAGGCCCCCGCCCAGATCCTGCTCTTCCTCGCCGTCACACTTCTCCTCACCGCGCTCGCCTTCGCCCTGGCCCTTCTCGTCTCTGCGCTCCATGTCTTCTATCGAGACGTCGAATCCATCGTCGACGTCAGCCTCCAGGCCTGGTTCTACGCCACGCCCATCGTCTATCCCCTCACGTTACTCTACGAGAATGGGACCTTCAAACACGGCAGGACGCTGGAAATTCTCTACTGGCTGAATCCGATGACCCCCATCTGCGCGGCTTACCGCCGAATCCTCCTCTACCGCTCTTGCGACCTCGAGATCCCGGACGCTACACTTGTCCTCTACCTGGCCCTATCAGTCCTGACGATCCTTGTCACGTATCTGATCGGACAAGCAGTCTTCCATCACTTCTCAAAATACTTCGCCGACGAGATATAGCCGTATCCCAAGGCTGATTCCATTCGGCCCGCACAAAGCAACGACCCCATCTCAGCCTCTCGACCTCCCGGAACGATCCCGAAAACCATTGTTCTCCCCGTCGGTTTCTCTTAGAATGATCCCTTTGAAAGGCGTTGCGCGCTATCAGAACGCCCTCCGGACCCGGATGCCAATGGCCAAGACTGAAGAACAAGCCGAAGTTCGCAACATCGCCTCGAACCGCAAGGCGCGGTATGAGTATTTTGTCGACGACTCATGGGAGGCCGGAATGGTCCTGCGCGGCACCGAGGTGAAATCGTTGCGCCATGGCGGCGGAAGCCTCGTGGACAGCTATGCCGAGGTAGTGGAGGGAGAGATCTGGCTCAACAACCTCCACATCCAGCCCTATGAACAGGGCAACCGATTCAACGTCGAGACCAAGCGCCGACGCAAACTTCTGCTGAGGAAGCCGGAGATCAAGAAAATCACAGGCCTGGCGACTCAAAAAGGCTACACCCTCGTCCCCCTCCGCCTCTACTTCCGCGGACAGCACGTCAAGGTCGAAATCGGTCTCTGCCGGGGAAAGAAACTCTACGACAAACGAGAAGACATCCGCGAACGCGATTCCCGCCGAGAGCTCGACCGCGTTTTCAAAATCAAGGGCTGAGCGGGCCGCGGCCCGAGACGAAGCGCCCCCCGAACAACACACCCCGGATGGGGTCGCCCGATCCCGGCGGAGACAAGCATGAGCCTCAGTCGGTTTTCTGGTGGGCCGTCTTCCGGTGCCGCCGGATGATCGGCAGAAAATGGTCCGCGAATTCCTGACATTTCCATTCGCCGATCCCGTTGACCTCCAGAAACGACTCCTCGCTCACAGGCTTTCGCAAAGCCAGATCGCGCAAGGTTCGGTCGCCAAAGATCATGTAAGGACGGATTCCACGAATGTGGGCGACTTCCAGCCGCTTCTTTCTCAGTTTTTCGAACAACTCCGCATCCGGACCCGAAACCTGGTCTCCAGTCCTAACCCGACTTGGTTCAGGCGCCGTCAGAAGCGGCGTCTCCTTGCCTCGGACCAGACTCCACCCTCTGGGAGTCACCCCCACGCCAGAAGAACTTTCCCGCCGCTCCAGGAAAGCCTGCTCCACCAGCTCGCCGATCCATTGTCGAATCCACCGGATCTTCTCATTCTCGAGTATCCCAAAGGTGCTGAGCGTATCATGCCCTCTCTCGACGACAGCCCTGCGCACACTGCCCTTTAGAACGGAAGCCGTGTAGCTCGCCGAAGGTCTCCCGCCGATGCGAACGACACAGCACAGAATCTTCTGCCCGATCTCACGTCCGGTTTCCACTTCGACCGGAATGCCCGGCTCCCGCGGCTCCGGAACGCTCTCTCTCCGAACCGCTTCCACTCGCGAAGCCCGGATGATCGGGCGCGGGGTCCGCATGCCGCCGCACACATCACACGCACCGCACTTCGGCCTCTTAAACTCCTGATCGAAATACTCCACCAAACTCCGGTGGCGACAGTTGTTCGATTCGCAGTAGCCGTACATCTCCCCCAGTTTGTGCAGTGCCGCCCCGGTGGCGTCGGATTCCGACCTCCGCAACAAACGCTTCCACACCTGGTAATCGTTCCCGCCATAGAAAAGACAGCATTCGGCATCAAGACCGTCCCGGCCGGCCCGGCCCGCCTCCTGCTGATAATGCTCGATCGATTTGGGCATCGCGGCGTGGATCACACAGCGCACATTCGGCTTGTCGATCCCCATCCCGAAGGCCACCGTCGCCACGATGATCGGGGCCCGCTCATTGATGAAATCATCCTGATGACGCTTCCGCACCTCATCGTCGAGCCCGGCATGGTAAGGCAGCGCATGGAACCCCGCCCCGCACAGATCGGAGGCCAGGTCCTCCACGTCTCGCCGCGAAATGCAGTAGACGATGCACGATTCACCCCGATAACGGCTCAGCGTCTCCCGAATCTGCTCGAAACGCCCGTGCTTCCCATACTCACGCCGCGCCACCCGATAGAACAGGTTTGGCCGATCAAAAGACCCCACCAGCAACTTCGGACCGCGAAGGTCCAGTTGCTGGACAATGTCCTCCCGAACCTGCCGGGTGGCCGTGGCGGTATAGGCATGCACCGGCACGCCGGGAAAGGCGTGCCGCAAGACGTTCATGTTGCGATAGTCCGGCCGAAAATCATGCCCCCAGTGGCTGATGCAATGAGCCTCATCGATGGCGAAGCCCGTCGGGGAGCGATGCCGAAGCATGTCGAGGAAACGGCTCGTGGCGAGGCGTTCGGGAGCGACATAGAGAAGCCTCAGTAGTCCTTGGGCCAGTTCGCGCTCTACCCGATTTCGCTCCATCTGATCCTGAGAACTGTTTAGACAATCAGCCGCCACGCCGCAGGCCCGCAGCCCGTCCACTTGGTCTTTCATCAGAGAAATCAAAGGTGAAACGACAAGGGTCAGGCCCTCGCCAAGGAGAGACGGCGCCTGATAGCACAGCGACTTGCCGCCCCCCGTCGGAAGCACCACGAGCGAGTCCTGCTTCTGCACCCAGCAACGCATCGCGTCTTCCTGCAGAGGCAGAAACCCATCGTATCCCCAAAAGCGCTTCAGGAGAGCAGGAAGGCGATCCATATCTCAGCGCGGGGCCTTCTGGCTGCTATCGGCCGGGACGTAATAAGTCTTGCCGCCCTGGGCCGTGGCACGCAACCGGTTCTGCTCCAGAAGAGCCTGCATGTGCTTGAGCACTTCGTTGGGATGAAGGCCGAAGAATTCCGCGACTTCATCCGTCGTGGCGGGATGACGGGCCACCAAGGCCAGAATGTCGCTTCGCGTGAGTTGGAGTTCCGGAAGGGCCGGCCCCTTGTATTCCCCGATCACCTCCGCAGGAGGATCGAAAAACCCCTTCAGCGCCTCCATCCGCTCCTTGCTCACCGCCTTGACGTATGGCACGGCCGGAGGACGAACCACCGTGTTGAGCTGAATCCGATCGGGACGAATCCGAGCCGCCATATCCGCCAGACGCCGCACCTGCTCGTCCGAAGCGTTGATCCCGTCCAGAAGCATCACCTCCAGCCAGAGCTCACCGTCGAACCGGTTTCGGAAAACAAGATAGGACTCAAACATATCGTCAAAATGAAGACCCGGAGTACAGCGATGCACCTGCCGCCAAATCGTCTCGTCAGGCGCCGAAAAGGTAAGTTTCACCACATCGGCTGCCGCCGCCCCCCGGGAAACCTCGGGCAAATGAAGAAGGGAACCGTTAGACAACAGACAGATCCGGACCGAAGGCTTGCACGGGCTCGTCTTGCGGGCCAGTCCGCGCGACTTCAACTGTTGCCGAATGTCATCGAGAATGTCGCCGAAGCCCAGATGAAGGGTGGGCTCGCCGGAACCCGCCAGCGTGATCGTGTCCGCCTCGCCGCCCGCATCCAGCCAGGCCTCGAACTCTTCCAGCACATCGGAAGTAGGCACCCATTCCCGACGCTCCGGAGTAAGATTCTGGGTTGGGCCAAGTTGGCAGTAAACACAGTTGAAGCTGCAAGTCTTGAAAGGAATCAGATCGATCCCCAGAGAACGCCCCAGACGCCTCGAAGGCACGGGGCCGAAAAGATATTTGTATTCAGAGGAATCCATAGGACGGGGTGAGTATCCTATTCGCGGGGATGATTGTTCTCATCCACCAGAACAATGGTAGGCATGTGATCTTCCACTTCCGACTCAGAAATCATGTCAAACGAAGCGATGATCACCTTGTCGCCCACGCACACCTTTCGCGCCGCCGCCCCATTCAACACGATACCCCCACTGTCCCGCTCGCCCTGAATGACATATGTGATGAGCCGTTCGCCATTGTCGACGTTGAAAACATGAACCTGCTCATATTCGACAAAATTGGCCAGTTCCATCAACATCGGATCGATACTGATACTGCCCTCGTAATGGATATCGGCGCCGGTGACCCGCGCGCGGTGAATTTTGGATTTGAGCATGAACCGCATGGAATTCTCCTCCTCTTCCTGGCGGAAGCGGGATCAGGCTTTCACCGTCTTCTTCTTCGTGATTTCCTCCAGCCGCTGCATCGGACTGAAGCTGTCCTTCTTCCCGATCGAAAAAAGCCGCTGAAGCCGGCCATCGGAGAATCGAACCTGGCAGAAGCCGAACTCCTCCGGGGGCGACACCTCGAACTGCTCGATATCGCGGAACGAGAAGGTCTTGGCCGATTTCAAATTGCCGGGGTACTTTCTCTCGATCGTCAGACGATACTTCTGGCCTTCGAAAGTGACGGTGATCTTGTCCGCCAGAGGACCGGCCAGCAGAGCCGCCAGAGCCCCATAGCCCAGCACCGACAAAATGATCACCACCCAGGCCATCAGGCCTTGGGAATAGGTGAACATCCGATCTATGAGCGAGGCCATCGCCAAGGCATGAATAACGATCAAAAACGGCAGCACAACCAACATCCGCCGCCCTTTGGCTTCAATCACCAGAGAATGTCGAGTCTCAACGATCGCTCTCATGATCCTCCCTGTCCATTCTCACAAGCAATGGACCTCCCTTCATACTGTGTCCTGGGGTCCAAAAAGTAAAGCGGAAAAGAATTTGCCAGAGTTTGGCCGAGATCCTTCATGTGGGATGGATCACGCAAAAACGCTGGGGCGCGGAGGGGGGTTGGCTGGGCGGAGCGGGTTGCGAGGCGTGGGGAAGCGGTCGCCTGGGGC